>NZ_KB902796.1:0-93609 GCF_000379585.1 Bradyrhizobium sp. WSM2793
CCCGGCTCGCGATGCGTGACGACACATGATCGACCCTCTTGGGTGCCGGGATGGACGACACATACGCCGAAACCGAATTTCGGTAAAGTGGAATATTTTTAGCGAGGTGGATTGACAGCGGGCGACACAGGCTCGGTCGCGTAGCCCGGATGGAGCGCCAGCGTAATCCGGGACGGTGCGAGATGCCGGGCGGGCGGACCCGGATTGCGCTTCCGCCGTCGCTCTTCGAGCTATGGCGGACAAGTCGCTCCATCCGGGCTACGAGGGTACCGACGCATCAAAAAAGGGCGGCACAAAGTACCGCCCTTTTCGCGCAACC
The DNA here is from genome assembly GCF_000379585.1 of Bradyrhizobium sp. WSM2793. Classification (NCBI taxonomy): domain Bacteria; kingdom Pseudomonadati; phylum Pseudomonadota; class Alphaproteobacteria; order Hyphomicrobiales; family Nitrobacteraceae; genus Bradyrhizobium; species Bradyrhizobium sp. WSM2793. The sequence continues at coordinate 320 of NZ_KB902796.1, forward strand.
CAATCCGGGCCGCGTTGAAAACAGCCGCTCAGTAGCCCGGATCGTAATAGAACGGACTGCCGCCGCCGTAATAGCCTTGACCGCCATAATAGCCGGGACCGCCGTAGTAGGGACGCGAACCATAATAATAGCGGTTCTCGTAGTAGTCGCGGCGCCGCTGCTCGGCGATCACCCCGCCGATGATCCCCGCCGCGGCGCCCATGAAGGCGAGGCCTGCGGCGTTCGACCCGCCCCGATAATAGTGGCGCCGCCGGGCGCTGAAATCGGTGACGTCGGAGGAGCCCTGCCCTGCCGTGACGGGCTTTCCAGACACCGCCCCGGGGGACGCCGCAGCCGAGGGCGATGCGGAGGTTGCGACCAATGCCAGGCTTGCGAACGCGGCCAGCACCATGTTGCGGCCGGCTGCGGAAATCATGGGTCTCACAGTCATTTTGACCTTCCTATAATCTTACCGATGCTCTTGCCAAACGTAGGGATGTGCAAACCGGATTCAATGCGCAAACCGTTGAGATGGTTTCATGTTCGCGGCAATCTGCCACGCTTTGAACGATTGTAAACCGAACGACCAACTCACAGCTTGAACCATCGAACCTGAGCGGATAATGAACAGCCGCGCCGTTTTTCGGTCGCCGTAAGCGTTTCACGTGAACCAACGCATCAACCGACGCCGTCGGGATCGATGCCATTTGCAGGGTTCAACGTGATCGACGCGTCCTTTTCCAAGAGAAATCAGATGATTGTGGTTCGCAAACTGCCGGCGCGCTATGCGCCGATCGTGATGCCGTTCGTGCTGTCCATCCTCATGACGGCCGTGGTGTCGGTCATTTCGACGCTCCGGAGCTTAGGGGCGACACCGGCGTTCCTCGCGACCTGGCCGGGCGCCTGGGCGCTGTCCTGGCTGGTCGCCTTTCCGACGCTGCTGGTGGTGCTGCCGATGGTGCGGCGGATCGTGACGCTCCTCGTCGCAGCCCCGCCTCAACCAGGCCGATAGAAGGCGCCTACGACAGCGCCCCAAGTACGCCGCGCGTCGCCTTGTCGATCTCCTCGACATAGCGGCGGCGGGCGAAGTTTTCGGTGAGGAAGCCGACCACCTTGCGGCTGTCGGTGGAATCCACCACCGCCAGCATCTCGGCTTCGGCCTCGTCGAACACCGCCATCGCCGACTTCACGTTCATTTCCGGGATCAGCACGATGTCGATCAGGCGGGCGAGCTCGATCACCTGGATGTCGTCGGCGATGGTGTCGAGGTCGCTGGAGAACAGGTCCGGCAGCAGGACCAGGCCTACATATTCGTCGGAATTGTTGACGATGACGATACCGGGCCGCGATCCCAGCGCGAACTCGCGGCGGACCGCGGCGATCGTCGTGGTCGAGGGCACCTTGCCGACGTCGGAGCGCATCAACCGCTCGACGGTGAGATTGCGCAGCCAGCCGACGTCGTTGGCGCTGCGGATGGTCTCGCCGCGCAGATGCAGGCGCCAGGTCGAGAAGGAGTGGCCGAACATGAAGCGGACGCAGATCGAGGTGACGATGCAGCCGGCGAGCACCACCGCGGTGACGTCGACATTGCGGGTCATCTCGAGCACCAGGAACGACATGGTCAGGGGGCCGCCGACGATGGCGACACCGAGCGTCGCCATGCCCGTCAGCATCGCCACCAGCGGATCGATCGCGAAGTTCGGGCTGATCAAGAGCAGCACCGCGGCAAAGAACTTTCCGATCAGGCTGCCGACGAACAGCGAAGCGAAGAACAGACCGCCGCGGAAGCCGGAGGCGAGCGAGACCAGGCAGGCCGTCACCTTCAGGGCGATGATCAGCGCGATCAGGCCGATCGTCATGTCGTGAAAGAGATCGAGCACCATGGCGCCATGGCCGGCCGCCAGCACCTGCGGCGTCACGATGGCAAAGCCGCCGACGATGAGGCCGCCGATCACCGGCCGGAGCCAGATCGGCAGCCAGGCGAACAGGCGCTCGAACATCGGCGAGGAGCGCATCACGGCGATGCCGACGCCGCTGGTGATGAGCGCAAGTCCGATCAGGGCCAGATATTGCTCGACGCCGACGGCGCTGACCTTGGGTATCTCCAGCGAGTATGGCGCGCCGCCGAGCCATTGCGCGGTCAGCGCGCCGGCGAGCGAGGCTGCCAGGATCGGGGCGGCGCTGCCGACCGAATAGACGCCGACGATCAACTCACAGGCATAGAAGGCCCCGGTGATCGGCGCGCCGAACGCCGCCGCGATCGCAGCCGCCGCGCCGCAGCCGACCATCAGGCGAAGATCGTTGCGGCGCAGATTGAAGAACTTGCCGAACAGCGAGGCGATCCCCGAGCCGATCTGGGTATAGCCCGCCTCGAGGCCGACCGAGGCGCCGCAGCCGTTGGAGATCAGCGTCTGGCTCGACACGATGACGCTGTCCCGCATCGACAGATTGCCGCCGCGCAGCGCGTTCGCCTCGATCGGATCGACCGCATTCGAAATCTTCATCCGACGCCGCGACCACTCCATGATGCCAAGCGAAAGCCCACCCAGCGCCGGCGCGATCAGTGCCGCCCACGGGCTGACGCTCGCGTGGGCCGACAAGTGGACATCGACGGGAATTCCATAGATCACCACGTGCGCGATCTGCGCGATATGCGCCATCAGCGTCACCACCGCGCCGGCCAGCGTGCCGATCACCAGCGCCAGCGGGATCAGGTAGAACTCGTTGCTGCGCAAGAGGGCGCGCAGCCGAACCATGGTGCGGTTCGTCCCCTTGCGATCCACGAGATGCCTGATCCGCACGAACACCTTCTGCCTGCCCTACCCTTCCGACAGGCCGTAGCCGGCCATGCGCTGGCGGACCCGCTCGATCTCGGCGCTGGGAAGCAGCGGCGGCTGTCCGATCTGGAGGCAACCGTGATATTGCCGCGCCAGCGTTTCCACCTCGACGGCGAGCCACATCGCCTTGTCCAGCGTCTTGCCGATCGCGATCATGCCGTGATGGTCCAGCAGGCAGGCAAGCCGCCCCTCCAGCGCCCGCACCGCATGTTCGGACAGCTCCACGGTTCCGAACGTCGCATAGGGCGCGCAGCGGATGCTGTCGCCGCCGGCCGCCGCGATCATGTAGTGCACCGGCGGAATCTCCATGCCCATGATCGCCAGGATGGTGCAATAGGTCGGATGGGCGTGCACGACGGCGTTGACGTCCCCCCTCGACTTCAGGATGTCGCGATGAAAGCGCCATTCGCTCGACGGCTTCTGATCGGGCGCATGTGTGCCGTCCATGGCCATGAAGACGATCTGGTCCGGCGTCATGGCCTCATAGGGCACGCTGGTCGGCGTGACCAGGAGCCCGTCCACATGCCGGACAGAGATATTGCCCGAGGTGCCCTGGTTGATGCCGAGCGCGTTCATGCGCCGGCAGGCGTCGATGATGGCCTGTCTCTTGGCGGGCTCGTCCGCTGTCATCGACATCCCGATTTCCTGATCGATGGACTTGTTAGACCGGAAGTACGTCAAAGCAACATGGCAGTGCAAGCGAAAGCGGCCCGGATCCGGTGCCACCTTGTCGCCCCTCCCGCCAAACCACGATATGGACGGCAAAATCGACAAATTCACAGATTGTCGCAGCCCTATGACAGGCTCAAGCGGACGGCCGCAATCCCGTTGATCACGAACTGCACGGAATAGGCCGCGAGCAGCATGCCGAGGACGCGCGACAGCACCGCATTTCCGGTGCGTCCGAGGGTCGTCGCGATCAAATGTGCCGAGACGAAGCACAGCATGCAGAGCAGGCAGACCGAGAGGACGACCGCGATGATCACCGCGAGTCTCGCCCCATAGCCGGCATCGCCGGAAAGCAGCAGCGTGGTCGCAATCGCGCCGGGGCCGGCCATCATGGGGATGGCCAGGGGAAACACCGCGACATCGGAGGCGTGCTCGGACGTCGCCTTGTCGGCCTCGCGGGCCTCGCGATGCGGACGATCGCCGAAGATCATCTGGTAGGACACGCCGAACAGCAGCAACCCGCCGGCAATCTGGAAGGCGGGGATCCCGATCCCGAGCTGGCGCAGCAACCAGTTTCCGACCAGCGCGATCACCACCAGGATCGAGGCCGCGATCAGCGGCGCGCGCAGCGCGATGGTTCGTTTGACCTTGTCGGGCATGCCCCCCGTCGCGGCCAGGAAGGCCGGCGCAAGGCCAACCGGGTCGACCACCAGCAGCAGCGTCACGAAGGCGGACAGGGCGAAGTCGAGCATGTGTCGGTGGGATCCTTGGACGCTGGAACGATGGCTGCCGGGCTGACTTAGCCCAGCAAAGCCGCTTTGGAAATCACTGGAGGCGACAATGAGCGACAGTGGAATCGGAATGCTTCTCGGCCAGCTCTCGGCCAACCTGCTCTGGCTCTGGTTCATCGGAGCCTTCGTGCTCGGCGGGGTCCTCGTCTATGGCGTGATGAAGGCCGGCCACCTCAGGCGCAGCGAGCGGGCGCAGCTCGATCGCAATACCGAGGCACGGCAGCGCCAGGAAGATCCCTACAAGCGCCCGACCTGAACGGTTGCCGCGCGCGCCGGTTGCAGTTTGGAACTTTCGTTCTCCAACCGGCTTTGAACGCCTGAGGATTGGGGAAGGAGATGCCTTCCCGTGTCACCTCAAGAGGAGGACATATGGCTAAACGAGCGAAGAAACGCGCACCCAAGAAGACCGCCGCGCGCCGACCGCGTCAGGCGCCGAAAATGCTCAGCGACCTGTTTCTGGAGACGCTGAAGGACATCTATTTCGCCGAGAACAAGATCATCAAGACGCTGCCGAAGATGGCCAAGGCCGCGCAATCGAAGGATCTGGCGGCCGCTTTCAACAAGCACCTGCGTGAGACCCAGGCCCAGGTCAAGCGTCTGGACCAGATCTTCAAGATGCTGGGCAAGCCGGCACGCGGCAAGCCCTGCGAGGCCATCAACGGCATTACCGACGAGGGCGCCGAGATCATGAAGGAGTTCAAGGGCGCACCTGCACTCGATGCGGGGCTCCTCGCGGCCGCCCAGTCGGTCGAGCACTACGAGATCTCCCGCTATGGCACGTTGCGCACCTGGGCCGAGGAGCTCGGCATGCAGGACGCAGCAAGGCTGCTTCAGGCGACGCTGGAGGAAGAAGAGGCGACCGACCATACGCTGACCGAGCTGGCGACGTCCGTGATCAACCTCGAGGCGGAAGAAGATTACCGCGCCGCGGCCTGACCCGCGCCCCTGCCGATGACGGAACGCCGCGGCCAAAGCCGCGGCGTTTGCATTTTGGGCCAAAGCCGCGGCGTTTGCTTTTGCGATCGCACGACGGCGCATGGCACGTCAGCGCCACTGCACTGGATTTCCCGGGAACCAGCCCCATATGCAGGCTTTCCCACCCCTGAGCCCGCATCATGCAACCCAAAAATCCCCTCGACTGGATGCTGTCCGAAGCCCTGGACCAGCTGACGCGCGCCGACCGGCTGCGCCAGCAGTTCGGCCGCCAGGAAGCCTGCTGGGAGCCGCCGATCGACGTGCTCGAAACCGAGCATGAGCTGCTGATCCTGGTCGCGCTTCCCGGCGTCAATCCGGACAATGTCGAGACGGTGATTCATGACGGCGTGCTCGTCGTCTCCGGCCAGCGCACGCTTCCGCCGGAGCTTCGCAACGCCCGCATCCACCGGCTCGAGCTGCCGCAGGGGCGTTTTGAGCGCCGCATTGCATTGCCCCTCGGCCGCTACGCCATCAGCCGCTTCGTGATGGACGGCTGCGTCGCGCTACGCCTCGCCAAATCCTGAGGTCGATCATGGCCACCGAACAGATGAACAACGAACAGACCAATAACGACGTGAAGATCCCCGAAGACGCGCTGATCATCGTCGCCGTACGCGACATGGTGCTGTTTCCCGGCGCGATCGGGCCGATCGCGATCGCGCGACCGAAATCGATCGCGGCGGCGCAACAAGCGCTGCGCGAGCAGCGGCCTATCGGCATCGTCCTGCAGCGCAATCCCGAAGTCGACGATCCCACGCCGGACGACCTCTACCGGGTCGCGACCATCGCCAACATCGTGCGCTACATCACCGCGCCCGACGGCACCCATCACATCGTCTGCCAGGGCGTGCAGCGTGCGCGCATCCTCGACTTCCTGCCGGGGACACCGTTCCCGGCCGCGCGCATCCAGCAGATTCCGGAGCCGACCACGACTTCGCCGGAGATCGAGGCGCGTGCGCTGAACCTGCAGCGCCAGGCGATCGAGGCGATCGAGCTGCTGCCGCAGGCGCCGCCCGAGCTCGCCGCGATGTTCCAAGGCACCACCGCGCCCGGCGCGCTGGCGGATCTGGCGACCTCGTTCATGGACATCAAGCCCCAGGACAAGCAGGAGGTGCTGGAGACCATCGACCTCGCCTTGCGCGTCGAGAAGGTGTCCAAGCATCTGGCCGAGCGGCTGGAGGTGCTGCGCATCAGCAACGAAATCGGCCAGAAGACCCGCGCCAGCTTCGACGAGCGGCAGCGCGAGGCGATCCTGCGCGAGCAGATGGCGACCATCCAGCGCCAGCTCGGCGAAGGCGACGGCAAGGCGGCCGAGGTCGCCGAGCTGACGTCTGCCATCGCCAAGGCCAACATGCCGCCGGAGGCGGACGCGCACGCCAGGAAGGAGCTGCGCCGCTACGAGCGCATGCCGGAGGCCGCCGGCGAAGCCGGCATGGTCCGCACCTATCTCGACTGGCTGATCGAGCTGCCCTGGGCGCTGCCCGCGGAGAAGCCGATCGACATCAAGGAAGCGCGAGCCATCCTCGACGCTGATCACTTCGGCCTGGAGAAGATCAAAGGCCGGATCATCGAATATCTGGCGGTGCGCAAGCTGGCCCCGCAGGGCAAGGCGCCGATCCTGTGCTTCGTCGGTCCGCCCGGCGTCGGCAAGACCTCGCTCGGCCAGTCCATCGCGCGTGCGATGGATCGCCCCTTCGTGCGCGTCAGCCTAGGCGGCGTGCATGACGAGGCCGAGATCCGCGGTCACCGGCGCACCTATATCGGCGCGCTGCCCGGCAACATCATCCAGGGCATCAAGAAGGCTGGCAGCCGCAACTGCGTCATGATGCTGGACGAGATCGACAAGATGGGCCGAGGCGTGCAGGGCGATCCGTCAGCTGCCATGCTGGAGGTGCTCGACCCCGAGCAGAACGGGACGTTCCGGGACAATTACCTGGGCGTGCCCTTCGACCTGTCGCGCGTGGTGTTCATCGCGACCGCCAACATGCTGGACCAGATCCCGGGTCCGCTGCTGGATCGCATGGAGCTGATCAGCCTCGCCGGCTACACCGAAGAGGAGAAGCTGGAGATCGCGAAGCGCTATCTGGTGCGGCGTCAGCTCGAGGCCAACGGCTTGACCGCCGAGCAGGCCGAGATCGAGCCGGAGGCGCTGAAGCTGGTGGTCAAGGGCTACACCCGCGAGGCCGGCGTGCGTAACCTCGAGCGCGAGATCGGCAAGCTGTTCCGGCATGCCGCGGTGCAGGTCGCCGAGGGCACCGCCGTGAAGGTCGTGGTGGGAGCGAAGGACATCGCCACCGTGCTCGGCCAGCCGCGGTTCGAGGGCGAGATCGCGCAGCGCACCAGCATTCCGGGCGTGGCCACCGGCCTTGCCTGGACGCCTGTTGGCGGCGACATCCTGTTCATCGAGGCTTCGCGAGTGCCCGGCCGGGGCGGCATGATCCTGACCGGCCAGCTCGGTGAGGTCATGCGCGAGAGCGTGCAGGCTGCGCTGACGCTGGTGAAGAGCAAGGCCACGCAGCTCGGCATCGATCAGTCGGTGTTCGAGAAGAGCGACATCCACGTTCACGTTCCGGCGGGCGCAACCCCGAAGGACGGACCGAGCGCGGGCGTTGCGATGTTCACGGCGCTGACGTCCCTGCTCACCAACCGCACGGTGCGCAGCGACACCGCGATGACCGGCGAGATCTCGCTGCGCGGCCTGGTGCTGCCGGTCGGCGGCATCAAGGAGAAGGTGGTGGCGGCCGCGGCGGCGGGCCTGAAGCGGGTGATGCTGCCGGCGCGCAACAAGCGGGACTATGACGACATCCCGAAGAGCGCGCGGGACAACCTCGAATTCATCTGGCTGGAGCGCGTCGACGAAGCCATCGCCGCGGCGCTCGAGCCGGTCGAGGTCAAGGTCGAAGCGGCGGAGTGACTGCGATGAAGAAACTGCTGAAGAAAGCGAAGAGATCGCGGACGACACAGCGGCTGCGCCAGTTGCTCGATCGCGCGACCGGGTTCACGATGGACTGGCGGCGCCAGGACTGGGTTCAAAGCCGCAGCTTCAACCCATTCCGGTCCGGGTGAAGCGCCGCAAGGGTTGAGCCCTCCGTCTCAGGCCCTCGCGGCTGCCCCAATCAAAAGGCCCCCTCCGACCGAGGGGGCCTTTGCGTTGTTAGCCCACGGCGTCCTTGGCCGCCTTGACCGGGCGGGCGCGGACGATCTTGCGGGCCGGCTTGGCCTTGAACATCATCTCTTCACCCGTGAACGGGTTGGTGCCCTTGCGCGCCTTGGTCGCGGGCTTCTTGATGACCACGAACTTGGCGAAGCCCGGCACCAGGAACAGGCCGTTCTTCTTGAGCTCCTTGTGACCGACGTCGGTCAGCGTCTCCATGACGTTCTTGACGTCGCGCTTGGAAAGCTCGGTGGCGGTCGCAATCTTTTCGATCAACTGCGATTTGGACATTTGGGTTGGCATCGTGTCTCCTCTGATTCGTTGCCGGTTGCATATTAGACCAACCGGCGAAGGCCTATAGCCTTCTGCACAGTTTTGTCGCGGTTTTACGGGCTTTTTTGGCCCTCAGCGGCAAAAAACCCTGCTTTTTAGCTACTTCCGGAGCGGGAGAAGCCTCGGGCAGCGGATTTTACCTTGTTTCAAAGGCCCGCACGCAACCTTGCTAAAGCTGATTCGCCGCTTTCGACAAGCGACGAGGTGCCTCTTTGTGCGCGGAGAAGCGCGTTTCGCCCTAGAAAATAAGGCTAGATCGTCGCGTTGGGACGTCTCACCCGCTCCCTCACCCTATTCCCACAGGGGCGCGGCGAGCTTCGCTCGCGCTAGATGCGCTCGATGATGATGGCCGGCGCCATGCCGCCAGCGGCGCACATGGTGACGAGACCACGCTTGAGGTCGCGCCGTTCGAGCTCGTCGAGCACGGTGCCGATCAGGATCGAGCCGGTGGCACCGATGGGATGGCCGAGCGCGATCGAGCCGCCATTGACGTTGACCCTGGCGCGATCGAGCTTGAGGTCGCGGATATATTTTTCCGCCACCACTGCAAACGCCTCGTTGATCTCGAACAGGTCGATGTCGTCGACGGTCAGCCCCGCCTTCGCGAGCACCTTGCGCGTGGCCGGCACCGGCGCGTTCAGCATCAGGGTCGGCGAGTCCCCCATGTTCGCCATGGCGACGACACGGGCGCGGGCCTTAAGGCCATGCGCCCTGGCGTAGGCGGGCGAGGCCAAGAGGATCGCGGCGGCGCCGTCGACGACGCCGGACGAGTTGCCGGCGTGGTGCATGAAGTCGATCTCGAGATCAGGATATTTCTGCAGGATCAGGCCGCGATAGGTCGTGCCCTTGTCGTCGAGCGCATAGTCGGCGATCGCCGGGAAGGCCGGCTTCAAGCTGCCGAGGCCCTCCATCGTGGTCTGCGGCCGCGGATATTCCTCGTGGTCGAGCGCCAGACTGCCGTCTTCGCGATGGACGGGCACGAGGCTCTTGTCGAAGTGGCCGTTCGCCATGGCATACGCTGCGCGCTTCTGGCTCTCCAGCCCGAGCGCGTCGACATCCCTTCGCGTGATGCCTTCGAGCGTCGCGATCGCATCCGCGCAGACGCCCTGATGCGATTGCGGATGCCGCGCGCGCAAGCGCAGATTGCCGGAGTCCATCATCATCGGGCCGCCGCCGCGGCGTCCTTCCATCGACATCATCTCGCAGCCGCCGGCGATGACGAGGTCTTCCGCGCCCGCCATGATCGAGGATGCCGCCATGTTGACGCTGGTGATGCCGCTTCCACAGAACCGGTCGAGCGTCACGGCGCTGGCGCGCACGTCATAGCCGGCATCGAGCGCCGACATCCGCCCGAGATCGCCGCTTTGGGTCGCGACCTGCGCGCTGCAGCCCCAGACGATGTCGTCGACATCGGCGGTGTTGATGCCGGTCCGGTCTGCGAGCGCGCGCAGCACGGTGGCGCCGAGCTGCTGCGGATGAATTCCCGAAAGCGCGCCCTTGCCGGCCTTGCCGACGCCGCGCGGGGTCCGGCAGGCATCGATGATCAGCGCGTCAGCCATTGGCGTTGTCCTCTTGTTGTGGGTTGTTGCGGATGGTTCTGAATAAGGGGGAGAAGAGAGTCAATGCGCGGCGCCCACTTCACCTCTCCCCGCTTGCGGGGGAGAGGTCGGATTTTACGCGCAGCGGAAAATCCGGGTGAGGGGCAGGGACGGAGGCAGATGGACTCGCGGAGAGTTCCCCTCACCCCGAATTTGCTGTCGCAAATTCCAGCCTCTCCCCGCGCGCGGGGAGAGGCGAAGACATCACGCCCCCGCCGCGTTCTTCGCGATCACGTTGCGGTAGAAGCTGGCGCTGAGTTTCGGCGTGCGGACCTGGGTGTCGAAATTGACGTGGTACAGCCCGAAACGCTTGTTGAGGCCGTACACCCACTCGAAATTGTCCATCAGGCTCCAGAGGAAATAGCCGCGCACGGGCACGCCCTCGGCGGTGGCGCGCTGGAGCTGGGCGAGATAGTTGCGCAGATACATGATGCGGTCGGTGTCGTAGATCTTGCCGTCCGGCGTGACGACGTCGTCGCCGGAGGCGCCGTTCTCGCTGATGTAGATCGCATCCGTCTTCCAGATCTTTGCCGCCAGCTTCGGCACCCAATAGAGCGTCTCCGGTCCGACGCGCAGCCAGTCCGAGTTCATGTGCGGGAACGATTTCGGGATCGGCAGCGGCATGAAGCCCGCGCCCTGGTCGGAGGCCACCACATAGTTCTGCGGCGCGTAGATGTTGAGGCCGAGGAAATCGACCGGCGAGGAGATGATCTTCAGCTCCGCATCGGTGTATTTCGGCGCGTTGGGGCCGGCGAATTGCAGGAAGGCGTCGGTGTAGCGGCCCGTCATGATGACGTTGAGATAGCCGGCATTCATCTCGCGCAGCGCGATCTCCGCGGCACGGACGTTCTCCGGCGTGTCGATCGCGGGCGCGCAGGCATCGATGTTCTCGGCCGGCCCCACTCTGGTGCCGCGGCGGCCATGGGCGCGCACCGCCTGCACCGCGATCCCGTGCGCGAGCGCGCTGTTGTGCCTGATCTGGTTGACCTCGGCTTGCGGCAGCGTCACGCCCGGCGCGTCGATGCCGATGCCGTAACCGAAATAGACGAAGCGGCCGCTCTCGTTCAGCGTGAACACGTTCTTGACGCGGTCGGTCAGATGCTCGGCGACATAGGCGGCGTAGTCGCCGAAGATCTTGCAGGTTTCCGTCGAGCGCCAGCCGCCGAAGCGATCCTGCAGCGATTGCGGCAGGTCCCAATGATAGAGCGTCAGCCACGGCTCGATGCCGTTCTTCAGGAGCTCGTCAACGAGGCGATTGTAGAAGTCGAGCCCCTTCGGGTTGGGCTTGCCGTCGCCGTCCGGAAACAGCCGCGGCCAGGCCACCGAGAAGCGGTAGGCCTTGCAGCCGAGCGCCTTGATGAGCGCGATATCCTCCTTGTAGCGGTGATAGTGCTCATTGGCGCGGTCACCATTGGTGCCGTCCTCGATCTTGCCGGGGATGCGCACGAACTTGTCCCAGATCGAGGCCCCTCGCCCGTCCTCGTTGACCGCGCCCTCGACCTGATAGGACGAGGTCGCCGTGCCCCAGACGAAGCCCGCCGGGAAACCGCCGCCGCTGCGCGGCGGCGATGCCGGCCTGGCGTCGGCTGCCTCCAGAGGATTTGCTATTCCGGCCGCGGACAATCCCGCCAGCTTGGCAAACTGGCGACGCGAGACCTTGTCCGACATGGTAATGCTGCTCCAAGGGTGATGCTGATGCTGCGGCACAATGGCGCGTCGCAGGCGGTTTGAGAAGCCGTGGGGTCGGGATTTGCGGATGCAGAATTGTGGCACACCGACCCACGACAGAATTTACTTCAATTAACCTGCAAAACCCTCCGTTCTCCAGCAAGTTCTACGTCGCGCCATGTCGGTCAAGCGATGGAGACGGAAGATGAGCGAAGAGACAGACTTTGAGACGACCGGCATTGGACGCCGGGATGTTCTCCTTACGGCAGGGGCCATGCTGGCAGGAATGGCGGCAACCAACCCGGCGGCTGCAAATGCCCAAGGCGCTCCGCGCCCCGCTTCGGTTGCTCGCGATTCCGCGCCACTCGGCGCGCGGCTGCAAGGCGTTCAGCATTTCGGCGTGACCGTGCAAAACATGAATCGCGCCTTCGAGTTCTACACCGAAGTGCTCGGCGGCACCGAGATTTTCCGCGACGGAGATTTCCAGGGTGAACCGATCCACAACACGCTTTTGACCGATCAGGAAATCGAAGCGCGCGAACGCCATGTCAACCCGCGCACGATCGGGGTTCCCGATCTCAGGGGAGGCACACAACGCTTGGACGTACGCTTCGTCCAGTTCGACAACGTCGTGATCGAGCTTCTGCAGTATCGCGACGCTGGCCAGCCATCGGGCAGCGGCGACAGCTTCGCAGAAGCGCGCGACCACATGAGCCCGGCGTTTCCGCGCTCCATGCACATCTGCTTCTATGTGAGGGATGACGTCGACTTCAACAAGTTCATCCACGACCTGGAGGCAGAATCGGCGCGCCGCGGCATGACCCAGGTGCGGGCCAATCGTGTGATCACCGTGACATCAGAGCAGCAGCGCCGCGCCGCCCCGATGGAGGCGAACACCAATCGCATCACGCAGGGCCTCTCGGAAGGCTGGGAGCTGATTTATTGCAAGGGCCCAGAGGGAGAGCAGCTCGAGTTCGTCAAGGCTCTGGGTCCAGTGAAGAAGCGCTTCAGCGACGCGCTCGCCGCCCGCCAGCAGCGGGGCTAGAGCAATTATCGCAGAGAAGGACGATCTCCATGATGTCACGGAAACGAATGATCCTGGCCCTCGTCGCCACAGCTTCACTGGCCGGCGCAGCATCAGCCACCGCTCAGGAACGCGACGGCGTTCGCTATCGTACCATTCCCGATGGCGCCTATTCGGTCGTCGCCGAAGTCCGCGCCAAACCGGGCAAGGAACGCGCGCTTCGAGAGGCAACGCTGCCGCTTGTCGCGCTTGTCCGAAGCGATCCCAAGAACCTGGTCTACTTCTTCCAGGAGGACCGCGAGACACCAGGACGCTTCATCTTCTATGAGATCTTCGCAAGCCGCGACGACTTCGAGGCCCACAATGCCATGCCCTACGTCCAGCAGTGGTTCGGCCGGCTCCCCGAGCTCGCCGAGGGGGGCGTCGTGGTCAGGCGGCTGGAGATACTCGGCCACAACGGAGGTTGAAGTCGCGCCTCGCCGTCGCAGCGAGCCCGCGGCGAGCGCTTGAACCTGATTGCTGAATTTACCTTCAGGACAAGCGGGCAATCTGCCGCCGGGCGATCGACCCCGCTGTGGGCTCGTCAAGAATCTCGCGTGCCCGGTCAAGTCCGGGCACACACTCTCGATCGCCGAGACGCCCCAACAGCTCCTTGAGCACGGCGTGCGCGACTTCCGCCCGTCCGGCCATCAACTCCAGTTCGGCGAGACCGACACTGGCATCGCATTCATGGAAATAGATACCTTGAGCGCGCGTCAACTCGATCGCGCCCCTGAACAGGCTCCTTGCGGCGCTCAGATCGCCCGGCCGATTCCGCGCCATCAGGATCCTTGCGAGGACGGGGTGATGCCGTCCAATGAGTCGGCCGTCCCGATCACCGAGACATTGTGTCATTGCCTGCTTTGCCGCAGCCTCCGCCCCATCCAGATCGCCCAGCCTGCGTCGCGTATCCGCGAGCTCAATCCAAAGGGTCGGATGAAGCGTCCCTGTCTTCAGGATGAATCTGTCCTGCAGATTGTGAGTCAGGCTGCGTTCTGCCGCTTCCAGGTCACGGGCTTCCTCGCGGATCAGAAGAGCCTGAAAGACATCGACCAGAACGCGCCATGGACGATAGAGGCTGGACACAGCTTCGAGCTTCCGCAGATAGAGTCTGACACGTTCAAAATCGCCAGATGCAAGATGAGCCCAGATAGCTCCCTGCGCGAGCACGAAGTACAGGGTCGTCACGTGGCCCTGGCTTTCCGCTTGGCTGACGGTAGATGCCAGCAGAGACCGCGCCTGATCGGGATAACCTAAATAGAACTTCGTAAGCCCGAGCCCGACCTTGCAGGAGATGATCGAGTCGATGCCGCCGAAATAGAGCGAAACTCTCCGGGGAATCGCCGATCGGTCATTCAAGAACGCCTCGAATTTCTGGTGCGCCAGCGTCATATCGGAGGCCTCAAAGGCCTGGAAGGCGGACCAGCGCAGGAGAAGCCTCGACATCACGGCATCGTTCGATCTCCTGCATACCGCCGCGAACGCATCGATGTAGGGCGAGGCGGGACGCCTGGTCAGGAGCATGTTCTGGATGATGCCGTAGAGCGCCCGCATCTCCAGGAGATCGTCGCGCGCGATTTGTGCTGCGCGCCAGGCGTGCTCGTAGAGGCTCGCACCCTCAAGACCCGGTACATAGACCTGCGCCGCCGCGAGCGCGACCAGCACGCGAGATCTCACGGCGGGTCCGACATCGGGACTGCTGTCGGCAAAGCGCAACGCCAGCTCCAGATGAGGAACGCCTTGCGCGAGTGAGGTGAACTCGAGCCATAGACGTTCGGCTGCAAGAACCAGCGCGATTCCGAGGCCGGGCTTGACGGAAAACGCCCAATCGAGAGCGACGCGAACCTCGTCGATGTAACCACGCAGCTGTGCACTGTCCGCGACGGAATCGCAGGCATCCCAATCCCTCCGCTCCAGCATGTCGAGGAAATAGCGCGCATGGCGCTCGTGCACCCGTTCCCGATCGTCTGCCGCGTCCGATGCCCGAGTGGCGTAGGCCCGGGTGATCTCCAGCAAGCGATATTCCAGCGGCGCGGCCCGATGATCGAGGCTCAGAAACGACTTGCTCGCTAATGCGGCAACCGCTTCGCGGACACCTCCCATGTCCAGATCGTCATCGCCTGCAACCGCAATTGCAGCACCGAGGGTGAAAGGCCCGGCAAAAATGGAGAGGCGCCCGAGCACCACCCGCTCCCTTTTGGGAAGAAGATTGTAGCTCCAGTCGATCGTTGCGGCGAGCGAGCGATGACGCGGAATTGCGGTCCGACGATCCACCCAGAGCAGGGAGAATCGTTCGTCGAGCCCGCGACGAACCTCTTCGATGCCGAGGACGTCGACCATCGACGCCGCGAGTTCGATCGCCAGGGGCATCCCGTCGAGGCGCCGGCAAACATCCGCGATCGCGGCCGCGACGGTATCATCGATCGCGAAGTTCGGCGTTCTCCGGCAGACGGTTCGCGTGAACAATTCTGCCGATGAATAATCCTGAACGTTTCCGGCTGTCACCGGAACAGACGACGGCGGGGTTTCGAGCGGATCGAGACGCCAGACAAGTTCGCCTTCGATCCGCAGGGTTTCGCGGGTCGTCACCAGAATATGGACGTCGCGGGTGCCGCTGAGCACGCTTTCAACGAGGAGCGCGACGCTCTCGGAGACATGCTCGCAGGAATCCAGGACAAGCAACAGACGCCGGCCATGAAGGGCAAGCAGGACCTGATCGAGACTTGCAGCCATCTGAACCGGCAGATCAAGCGCGCCGGTGACGGCCGCATAGATCTGACTTCCGTCAGTGATACGGTCGAGCTCGACAAGGCAGACTCCGTCGCAATAGGATTTCTCAAGCTCGCTCGCCACGGCAAGCGCGACGGTCGTCTTGCCGATGCCGCCGGGCCCAAGGATGGTGACGAGCCGGTCGTTCTGCAGAAGCTCGCTGATGTCGCCGATCACCGCAGCGCGGCCGATCGGCGCATGCATCGCGCCGGGCGCGCGCGATCGGCGCTTCGATGGGTGATAGACGCCGACGTCTCCGACGAAGCGGTAGCCGAAGGACGCCTCTGCGCGGATCAGGTCTCCGTATTCAAGCAGAGCCTTTCTCAGGCCGGAGATCTGAACCTTCAGGTTGTCCTCGGTCACGGTTCGCCCGGGCCATGCGCGATCGTAGAGCACGGCCCTTGAAACGAGCTCACCCGGAGCTTCCAGCAAGGCGCCCAGAATCGCGGCCGCGCGCGAGCCGAGCCTGACGTGAGTCTCACCGTGCAACAGCAAGCGTCTGGCCAAGCTGAAACGAAACGGTCCAAACGTGATTTCCGGACCCGCCATCGCCTGCCCAGCCCTCAGCGCCCTGATGATCGATCGGTCGGCAGCTCAGCGAAGGCGCCGAGCGAGCGCTGACCTTCCGGCGGCAGCAACCCAACAACGTGTCGTGGGCGCAGAGAACGATTGATCCGACCCCTGGGAACCAGGATCGGAGGACATTCGGATCGAAGCAGGATCATCGGTTCTGGCCAGTGCTCAGCCGGTACGAATATACGGAGCTATCAATCACTGGAGCGTAATTCTTCTTTATTGGCACGAATTAGGTCGCGCGATTTGTCGCAGACGCGAGAGCTTGTCCGAGATAATTACTGCGGCCGCACAATGGCGGGTGGCGAGGCAGTTTGAGAAGCGAGGTTTCAGGGTAGCAGAATGCGGAATTGCGGTGTCAAACCGTCGACGGACACCAGAAATAGGGCTTCGAAGCCAAAAAGGGCGTGGCCACCTCTGTATCGATATGCCTGAAGAGGCACGGAAAGGGCCACCCCGATCCACGGGCCGGCGCGTTCCGCGTCATGCAGCGTCCAGCGCCTTTAACTCGTCAGCCGCAGCGATGATCGCACCCCGAATCTTGACGAAATATTCCGCATCGATCCGCGACGCGAGCCAATCCAGCTCGCCCGTATGGCCGTGCTCATTCACCTTGCGGATCACGCCTTCGCTGATCAGCACGTTGAGGCAGCGCCGGACGTTCGAGCGCGGGAGCCCGAGATATTTGGAAACGTCGGAGGCCGTACGCGGCGGAGCGCCGAGCTCGTCGCTCACGCGAATCATCATCGCGACCAGCAGTTCTTCAAACACCGCGCCGAGGTGCTTGCGAGGATAGCCGCTGCGCATCGCCACGAAGCACGTCACCAACAACCTGCCGACAATAGCCGATTGCTTCTCGCGCTTCGTCACTGCTGCATCTGAATTGTTTGGGATTTCTCCGGCCATTTTCGCCACCATTGTCTTCGCTCGCGATTGTGTTTAGCTGGCGCATGCTTCGGCCGCAAATGAAGCTGTGTTAAGCTGGAGCACATCGCTCATGCGTCGGCATCTCCGACAGACTTTCGCGAACGAGACGGTCTTTGCGATTATTGTGACCTGTTTCGGGCTTCTGCCGGTCGCCATATTGCTGGTTGCTCTCTTCGTTAGGTAAACCTCCAACCCTGCTCTTCGGTAAGGCGCGGATCGGCAGACGCAATAACGTCACTTTTCGGCGTCGAATGAAGACCTTTCAGCGCCAGAGGGGCGGCTTTAGGGCCGACCTGCCCCGATTGCGCCGACCACGACCTGCATGAGCCACGCGATGCCGGCGTCTCGCATCGCCGCTTTGGTTGCGATCGCGCGGATCGCATCCGGTTTACGCGCAAAAGGCAGCTCGACGAACACCAAGCCGAAACGGCCGGCGTGGTGCTCCACCAATCTTCGCGGCAATGCTGCGATCAGATCAGATCCTGAAAGCTGGACGAGCGCCATCATGAAATTCGGGACAGTCAAGGCGATGCGGCGCTCGAGGCCGCGTTTTGCCAACATCTGATCGACGAAACCGCGCGCTTCACCACTGAGAGACACCAGCAGATGCTGTGATTGCGAGAATGCAGCACGGGTTGGCGCTTTTGCGAGGGGATGCCCCTTGCGCATGGCCAGGACAAAATCCTCGTCGTAGAGCCTGCGCGCCTCGAATCGCGGCGATACCGTCGGGAGCGGCAGCATTGCGACATCGAGCTCGCGTCTTTCGAGCATATCGAGGCTTTGGTGCCAGGGCTCCCCGATCGCGCCGCCGCGTGGCGCAGGCATCAGGTGGATCAGGGCGAGGTCGATATGGGGGGCCGCAGTCGCGATCGATCGCAGGAGCTGCACGGATGTCGAGACCAGTACGGCATCGGGGGCGCCAATCGTGAACCGGCGGCGGCTCTTCGCGGGGTCGAACGGTGCAGCCGAGCCGATCAGCTGTTCGATCCGCGCGATGATCTCGGTCACGGGCTCCTCGAGCTCCAAGGCCCGCGCCGTTGGAACGACGCCCTTTGGTGTCCGCAGAAACAGCGGGTCGTTCAGCAGGAGACGGAGCCGGCCAAGCGCATGGCTGACAGCCGACGGCGTCAGGTTCAGCCGGCCTGCAGCACGCGCGACATGACGTTCTTCCAGAACAACGCGGAAGAGCACGAGGAGATTCAGATCGATTCTGGATAGATCAATTTGGTTCAGCATGATGCTGAAATCATATCGCTGGATTCATCAAGTTCAAAGTCTCATGGATGGGTCGTTCGTCGTTCGACCAGGAGACGTGAAATGACCCAGAGACCGCCCGGCGTGAACAATTGGCCGGACCGGCAGGAGAAGATGTCGCGGCGCTCGATGATGGCCGCCACGGCTGCAATTCCGCTGTCCGTTCAGCTTTCAGCAGATGAGGCCGTCGCAAACGACGCGATAGCCGGCCTCGTCGAACGTGCCCGCGCGAAAAATGCCGCCTTCATGCGTGGCGACATGGATCGCTGGCTCCAGCTCGTCCGCATCGCGCCGGATTTCACGTTGATGCAGCCCTTCGGCGGGCCTGCCAGTCGCGGATTCGACGCAAGCCCCAGACGCCTGGCCGACCTGTCGCGATACTTCAGGGAAGGCGAAACCGAGCTTGATGTCTTGCAAACCTATGCATCGGACGCGCTCGTCGTTCTCGTCATGATCGAACACCAGCGGGCCGAAGTGGGCGGATTGCCGGCTCAAGACTGGTCGCTGCGCGTGACCGAGGTCTACCGCAAGGATGGCACGGATTGGCAACTCGTGCACCGTCATGCCGATCCGCTGGTCCGAAGCATCACCTTGCAACAAGCCGCGATACTCGCCCGGGGCTGGCCGGAGGAAAAATGATATCCCTCACCTCGCTGGAGCGGCCTGCCAGCTGGCTCGTGACGTCACGCGTCGCGATAGAGAATTTTCAGCGCGAGCGCTTCGGCAGCTTTGGCAGCTTGTCGGGATTGAATGCCGGGAACTGCTCGGTTCGTTCATCTGCCGGCGGCTGCTGTTCGGTCAGAATGAGCGTGCCCTGGAGGATCATTCCGGGCACCTGTTGGGCCGTCGCGGTGTAAGTCGCGATCTTGCCGGGGCAGTTTCCCTCGATGTCCAGGGTGAGCTCGTCTTCCACGCCGAAGACCGTCGCACGCCCGTCGGTATGACGCTTCGTTGATACGGTGGCGGTGAAGCGATCTCCGTCGACCCGGCACGAGCCGTGATAAGTCATCAGGCTGTCACGGCCCCAGATCTGCCCGTCTGCGACATGGACGATCCCGGTGCCCTGGTCGATCGGCGTCTTGTACCACGCCGCATATGTGCCGTCCTTCAGCATGGGAGCAGTCTCCCTTGGCCATTCCCGCACGATAATCCGCATGATTAGCGCTAAGGAACCGTTAATCACGCGGCCCGTGCCAATCCGGCCTTTCCTTGCGCAGCTCGGCTTCAAGCTCCTCGACGATGCCGTGAAGCAAGCACGCGGCAAGCGGATCCGTCACCTCCCGCTCCAAGCGCCGATAACGTGCGATCCGGCACTCCTGCTCCATCAATTGGTGCTCTGTCATCACATGGGCCCTCCGACGAACTGACGCGGAGACAGCCAGGCAGTTGCATTAAAATTTTCAGATCATTTGACATGGTTTCCGGTTGGTAAAGACGACGCAGCCGCCGGGCCCAACCGTCCAAGGGCGGCCTCTCTAGGAGACCAGACGAAGCCAGATGTCTCTGCTTGCCAGCGTGCCATTCGGCGTGGCGATCTCCATGTCCACGACGTGTAGAGAGCCGGGCTCGTCTCCATAGATGTACCTGAGGTGCCACATGGGACCCAGGTCCGGTGAAATGACAAAATCGTCCAATCCGTCGGTGATGTCTCGAACGGCCTCGCGATGCGTCAAAGGCGCAGAAAACATCGCATCGATCAGGTCGGCGAGGCTCATGCCCTCGACGAGCATAAGTCGCGCGACCTCGTCACCGTAGACGTGCCGAAGTGCTGAAACGATAGCAGCGACGGCATCCGGATTCTTCAACGCCACAGCAAAGCGAGCCTCCGAGCCCATCATGCCGGAGGCGGGATATTCTGCAAGCTCAGCGAGCGGAACAAGAGGCGCTGGCTCCGGCCGCGGCACTCGGAGCCGATGCTTCGCCGCTGGCCTTGGATACGGCACCCGCGCCTAGAAGGTCACCCGCATCCCCGCGTAGAACGCACGGGGCCTCGCCGGGCTCAGTGAGCGCGGGTCGGTGAACTCGGCGCCGCCGTTGGTGAAGTTGGGCAGGGCCTCGCGGTCGAAGAACTGTCCGTAGGTCGCGTAGCGCTTGTCGAAGATGTTGTCGATCTTGCCATAAAGCTGGATGTTCTTCGTCACCTGGTAGGAGGTGTGGAGATTGAACACGGTATAGGACGGCAGCTTCGCGAACTGGTTCGATTCGTCGCCGACCAGGTATTGGCTGGAGACGAACAGCGCGTTGCCGCCGACCTTCCAGACGTCGGTCACGGCATAGTCGATGCCGACCTTGATGCGGTGGCGCGGGATCGCGGGAATCTGGTTGCCGGGTGAGACCCGGATGGTCTCGGTGGCCGGATCGGCAAACGGGCTTTCCGAGCCCAGCTCGAGCGGATCGAGGAAGCGCGCGTCGACGAACGCATAGCTCGCCTGGAACTGGAGCGTGGGAGACTTGATGTTGACTTCGGCCTCGAGACCCTGCCGCCTGGTACGGCCGACATTGGAGAAATAGCCGAAGCCGGTCCGTCCTACCGCGGGTATCGCGACGATGTCGTCGTTATTGGTGGCGCGGAATCCGCCGATCTTCCAGCCGAGCGTGCCAATGTTCAGCTCCTTGGAGCCGCGCAGGCCGGCTTCGACGGTCCTGGACACGACCTGCTTGAGCGGCGGATCGGAGACCAGAAACGCCGCAATGAGGCAGGGCCGAGCTGGATCGGAGCAACCGAGCTCGAGTGGCGTCGGCACGCGGTTGGCCTCGGAATAGCCGGCATAGGCGGTCAGCCCCGGCGTGATCCTGTACGTGCCCCCGATCACCGGATTGAAGCGGGTGAAGGTATGATCGCCGTTGAGATCGGTTCCGAGCTGATCCTCCAGCTTGATGCGCGCCACGTTGAAACGGCCGCCGCCGGTGATGGCGAAGGCGTCCGTGACGTTGAACGTGTCCATCGCATACAGGCCGTTATATTGGTTGACGGTCCGCAGCGAGACGGGACCGGCAATTGTTTCCGGCTGACCGGTCGGCCCCAGGAAGAGGCCGCTGCCGCTGACGACGTAGTTTTCACCGATCGAGCCGATCTCGGCGGTGGCGTTGTAGCGCGTCACGCTGGCATCGTAAGTCGCGCCCATCACGAAGCGATTGTCATGCCCGAACAGTTGATCGGTGTTGGTGGCCTGCCCTGACACGCCGAAACTGGTCGAGCGGATCGTGCTCCGGTCGATCTCGCCGAGGATGGTCCCCAACGGATACGGATTGACGAGCTGCGCGCCGTTGGTGCCATTCGCCGGCGTCGTATCATCGCCGAAGCACAACAGCCCCAAGGCGGCGCATTCCTGCACGTCGGTCGGATTGCCGTCGACGAGCTTCTGCTCGTACCTGCGCACATGCGCGGTGCCTTCGAGCGTCCAGGTCGGCGTCGGATCGACCTTTCCGGTCAGGTTGAGATAGCCGACACGGTTGGAGGTGGTCTGCGGCGTGGTGTAGGTCGCGCCCCAATATTTGTCGAGCAGCTCGGCTGGAACGGTGGCGCTGGCGCCGAAATCGTTCTTGGCCACGCCCATATTGGCGTGGAATTCGCTGTCGCCGGCTTTGTAGCCGACGTCGCCGTAGAAGCGCCGCACGGTTGATTGCGAGAAATTGCGGAAGCCGTTGTCGCGCAGGCCTTCGAGCGCGGCATAGACGCCGTAGTTCTTGTCGACCTGCTTGCCCCATTGCGCCGAGCCCTGGACGCGGCCGAACGAGCCGCCCATCACGTCGATCTCGGCGCCCTGATAGGTGAAGCCGTCCTTCATCTGCAAATTGATGGCGCCGCCCAGCGCGTTGAGGCCGAAGGCGGGATTGTTGGTCACCAGCGTCACCGACCTGATTGCGGCGGTCGGGATCAGGTCCCAATTGACCGCGTCCGAGAAGGCCTCGTTGATGCGGACGCCGTTCTGGTACACCGCAAGGCCCTGCGGCGTGCCCGTCACGGGCGAAGCCACGAAGCCGCGGAATTCGACATCCGGCTGGAACGGATTGCCGGTGACCTCGGTGATGTTGACGCCGGCGATGTTGTCGCGCAGCGCGTCGGTGACGTTCGGCGAGCCGGTGCGCTTGATCTGGCTGGCATCGACGGCGTTGATCGCCGACGGGACCTTGTCGACATCGAGACCTCGGCCGGTGCCCGGCGCGGTCGGATAGACGTAGATGCGGGTCCGGGGACTGGCGGACGAGGCCGCCCCGATATGCGCGACCGGCCGCGTCGGCGCGGTACGCCTCGCCACCGACGGCGGCGGCGCCGCCACTTCGACCGGCGGCAGATTCTGGACGTTGGTCTCCTCGTCCTGCGCGGCGCCGGCGGGGCTCGCCAAGACCACCCCGGACACCAGACCGGTCGACACCGAGGCCATCAACAAACGACGCCTGAACGAAAGAACCTTGCCCATCCCCGCCTTCCCATCCGTGACCACCGGCTGTTTTGATTTTCGCCGATTGGTCGGAACGAGTGTATTCGGCAGTCGCAATCCCGCCAGCCACAAAAGGTCGGGCAATATCGGCTCCCGTTTTCCCGACGAAATCGGGAATTATTCCCGATCGCTTCGGGAGCGGTCAGGCGGCCGCGGTCGGAACCAGCGCTTCCACGGTCAATCCGCCGTCGCCGGAGACGACGTTGAGCGTGCCGCCCAGCGCCAGAATCCGCTCGCGCATGCCGACGAGGCCGAAGCCGAGCTTCTGGCCCGGCTCCATGCCGCGGCCATTGTCGCTGACCCGCACCCGCGCGCAAAAGCGGCCGTCCTGCGCCGTCTGCTGCGCCGGCTCGATGACGACATTGACCGAGGTCGCGCCGGCGTGGCGGAACACGTTGGTGAGCGCCTCCTGCACGATGCGGTAGATGGTGAGGTCGGCGGTCTCGCCGGTCGTGCCCAGCGCGGGCGAGATCGTGGTCTCGATGGCGACATCGGGATGCGATTCCCGCCACAGCCGCGACAGCGATTCGAGCGCCTGGCGCAGCCCGAGTTCGGCGAGGCCGACCGGCCGGAGCCGTTCCAGCACGCGGCGGTTGAACTGCTGCAGCGCGTTGATCTGCTCCAGCATGGCGCTGCCGTGTTTTCGCACGGCCTCCGCACTCGGGACGCGTCCATCCGCCTGCTTCGCCAGCGCGCCGGCATGCGCGCGCAGCGAGAACAGATACGGCCCGAACTCGTCGTGGAGCTCGCGCGCGATTTCCTTGCGCTCGATGTCCTGGAGCGACACCGCCCGCTCGGCGAGGCGCCGCTTGTCCTCGACCGCCTCACCGAGGGTTGCGGCAAGGTGGTTGAGCTTGGTGCAGATTGCAGCGAGCTCCGGCGCGCCGCCCGGTGCGACGCGGGCCTCGGAATGTCCGCCTTCGAGCTTCCCCATTGCCTCGGCCAGAGACTGCAGCGGGGCCAGCGCCCGGCCGACCACTTTCATCATCAGGAAAAACAGCGCCAGCGCGATCGCCGTGCCGACCTCGAGCTGGGTCACGATGCCGTCCCAGATTTCCGCGATCTCGTCATCGGGATGCGAGGTGATCAGGAGCGAGCCGGGCTTGCCACGGATCGAGACCGGCACGCTCACCGCGGTCTGCTCGGGATGGACCAGGCTGACGAACCAGGCCGGCGGCCCGCGCGTGTCGGCGTCAGTGTCAAGCCGGGGCGGCGTCTGCGCATTGCCTCCGGTGTCCCGAAGCGTGATGCTGACATGGCGCAGGCGGCTGAGATCGCGCGCGATCTGGTTCAGCCTGGCATCCGGATCTGGCGCCTCGTTGAGATCGGCAACGATCATCTCGATGAATTCGCGGGCGAGCCGGATCACGCTCTGATCCTCGGCCTGCACGCGGGGACCTGCCTCCGCGACCTGGCGGCCGATATTGACTGCGAGCCCCAGCGCCAGCAGCAGCGCCAGCAAGAGGTTGATGCGCCCGCGCAAGGATAGATTTTGCCACATTGGTGTAGCCCGTGCCTCGCGAAGCCTCGCCTGCCGCTGTCCGATGACGTTGACAGCGGCGAAGCGCCCGATATCTAATCGGAAGCGTACAGCAATCCCGGCCGGGCGCGAAACAGGCCGACGCTGTCACAAGGAAACGCCTATGCGCATTCTGATCGTCGACGATCATCCCATTGTCGCCTCCGGCTGCCGTGCCGTGCTGGCCGACGAGGGCGAGATCGAGATTCTGGAGGCCGCCGACGCCGAAGACGGCGAGTGCGTCTTCATCGTCGAACGCCCCGACCTCTGCATCATCGACATCAATTTGCCGACCGTCTCCGGCTTCGAGCTCGCGCGCCGCATCCTTGAGCGCGCGCCGGAGGCCCGCATCATCATGTTCAGCATGAACGACGACCCGGCCTTTGCCGCACGCGCGATCGAGTGCGGTGCCAAGGGCTACGTCTCCAAGACCGGCGACCCCGACGACCTCGTCGAGGCGATCCGCGCCGTCGGCGGCGGCGGCACGTATTTGCCGAGCGCGATCGCGCGCAGCATCGCCTTCGCAGGACCAACGCTGGCGCAAAGCCCGCTGTCGAAGCTGAATGCGCGCGAGATGGAGATCCTGCGGCTGCTCAGCGCCGGCAAAAGTCTGTCCGAGATCGCCTGGCTGGTGCAATCGTCCTATAAGACGGTCGCCAACACCTCGTCCATCATGCGCCAGAAGCTCGGGGTGAAGACCTCGGTCGAGCTGGTGCGGCTGGCGATCGACAGCGGTGTTGCCTGACGCAGGCAGCCGCCACAAATTCGGTCACACAAGCGTTGCAATATTGATGTGGTGAGATGCCACGGAGTGAAGGCATGACGATTCAGACTGTCTCGACCAACAAATCCTACGGCGGCGTGCAGGGCGTGTATCGCCATGCGAGCCAGGCGACCGGAACCGACATGGTGTTCTCGGTCTATGTTCCCCCGCATGCCGACGGCGCCAAGCTGCCGGTGGTCTGGTATCTGTCCGGGCTCACCTGCACCCATGCCAACGTCACCGAGAAGGGCGAATTCCGCAAAGCCTGCGCCGAGCTCGGCCTGATCTTCGTCGCGCCGGACACCTCACCGCGCGGCGCCGACGTGCCGGGCGACGCCAACAACGCCTATGATTTCGGCTTAGGGGCCGGCTTCTATGTCGACGCGACGCAAGAGCCCTTCGCGCGCAACTATCGGATGTGGAGCTATGTCACCGACGAGTTGCCGAAGCTCATAGCGGGAAATTTTCCCGTCGACGCCAAGCGGCAATCGATCATGGGCCATTCGATGGGCGGCCATGGCGCGCTGACGGTGGCGCTGCGCAACCCGCACCGTTTTCGCGCCGCGAGCGCGTTCGCGCCGATCGTGGCGCCCTCGCTGGTGCCCTGGGGCACCAAGGCGCTGACCGGCTATCTCGGACCGAACAAGGACGCCTGGCGTGGCCACGACACGGTGGCGCTGATCGAGGACGGCGCGAAGTTTCCCGGCTTCCTGGTCGATGTCGGCGAGGCCGACAATTTCCTGAAAGAACAGCTCAAGCCGGAGCTGCTCGAAGCCGCCTGCACAAAGGCGGGCATCCCGCTCACGCTGCGGCGTCAGGCGGGCTATGACCACAGCTATTATTTCATCTCGACCTTCATGGGCGATCACCTGCACTGGCATGCGGAGAAATTGAAGGGGTGATCGGCTTTCTTCTCCCCTCGTGATGAGGGATATCTCTCCGCGCGCGCAGTATCGTAGGGTGGGCAAAGCGAAGCGTGCCCACGATTTCTCTCGAATCATTGATTGATCGTGGGCACGGCGCAAGTGCGCCTTTGCCCACCCTACGATTCCCAATTCGCTGAGAGAATATCCTACTCCCGCTTGCCGTAATTCGGCGCCAATAGCCGGTTGCGGATCAAATAGCTCATCGTGCGGGTCCAGGCTTCATCCGTGTTGCCGCGCATGTCGGCGCTGGCGGCGGCGATCATGTTGCCGGTCTTCACGTCGCGCAAATAGATGTTGAGATTGATGATCAGGTTCGAGACCTTCTGCACCATGCCGGTGATCTCGAGGTCAGCGCCCAATTCGCCGGCGAGCTTGAGATCGCAGCCGCCGCAGGCCTGTAAGTTGGCGTGACGGGCGGCATCCCTGACCGGCGCGATGTCGAGCACCTGGAACCTGCCGGACTCCCTCAATTCCTTGCGCAACTGCTCGCTGATGAGCACGAGCCGCGCCTCTTCGGGCCTGGAGCCGTAGAACTCCCCTGGCAGGCTGGTGTCGATCAGCTCGAAATCGAACACGGCCAGTTTCGGTGGATCGGCGCGCGCGAGCGAAGGCGTCAACAGCAAAGCGGCGATCATCATCAATGCTCGCATGATCGTGATTCCAGGCCTCGCGCGCGCAGGGACGAAATGCGGGGTTGCATGCCCTGCCAAATCGGTCATGCTCGAAGCAGAGACAATTCTCCACCTGCGGTCAAGCCGGGGAGATCGTTCGGAGGAAACATGATCCGATGGTTGGCCGGCCTGATCGGCTTTGCTCTTGCCGCGACGAGCGCGCTCGCGGCGGAGCCTGCCCTGATCGGCGTCGGCTATCTCGGCCTCGCCGGCACCAGATCCACACTGTCGCTGGTCGAGCAGCCCGCGGAGAATGACGGCGTCGCCGGCGCGCGCCTCGCGATCGAGGACAACAACACCACCGGTAAATTCCTGGGCCAGCGCTTCGCGCTGGAGGAGCGCCGCATCAAGGAAGGCGAGGACGTCGTCCAGGCTGCGGCTGCCCTTGCCGAGAAGAACAGCTTCATCATCACCGACCTGCCGGCCGACGCGCTGCTGAAAGTCTCGGACGCCTTGCGCGACCGTGGCACGCTGCTGTTCAACGCAGGCGCGATCGACGAGCGGCTGCGCGAGGCCGATTGCCGTGCCAACGTGATCCACACCGCGCCGACACGGGCGATGCTGGCGGATGCGCTCGGACAATATCTGGTCTGGAAAAAGTGGTCGCGCTGGCTGCTCGTGGTCGGCTCGCATGACGAGGACAAGCTGTTTGCCGATGCGCTCCGGCGCACCGCCGCGCGGTTCGGCGCCAAGATCGTCCAGGAAAAAACCTTCGAGGACAAAGGCGGCGCGCGCCGCACCGATAGCGGCGTGACGCTGATCCAGCGCCAGATGCCCGTGTTCACGCAAGGCGCGCCTGCCTATGACGTGCTGGTCGCCGCCGACGAGAGCGAGGTGTTCGGCGCCTATCTGCCCTATCGCACCTGGGATCCCCGCCCTGTTGCAGGCTCGGCCGGCCTGGTGCCGCGAAGCTGGGACGCCGCGCAAGACCAGTGGGGCGCGATCCAGATGCAGAACCGCTTCGTCAAGCTGAACTCGCGGCGCATGACCGCGCTCGACATGCAGGCCTGGACCGCAGTGCGCATAATTGGAGAGGCAACCTCGCGCACCAATTCCGGCGACGTCAAGAAAGTCACCGACTTCATCAAGGGCCCGGACTTCTCGGTCGCCGCCTTCAAGGGCACGCGATTGACCCTGCGCGACTGGAATTGGCAATTGCGCCAGCCGATCCTGCTGGTCGATGGCCGCATGGTGGTGTCGGTCTCGCCGCAGGAGGGTTTCCTGCACCAGGTCTCCGAGCTCGACACGCTCGGCTACGATCGTCCGGAGAGCAAATGCAAGCTGAAGTGAGGATGCAGATGTTGCGCATGTGGCGTGTGGGGCTCCTGTCCGGACTGGCGCTCGCGGCAGCGCCCGCCCATGCATTCATCGCCTATGTCTCGAACGAGAAGAGCAATACGGTCACGGTGATCGACACCGACAGCTGGACCGTGACCAAGACCATCAAGGTCGGCCAGCGCCCGCGCGGCATCGATTTCACGCGCGACGGCAAGTTCGTGATGGTCGCCGTCGGCGACGACGACACCATCCAGGTGATCGACGCCAAGACGCAAGCCGTGGTGGACAGCCTGCCCTCCGGACCCGACCCGGAATTGTTCGCCCAGGATGCGGCCGGCAAGATCCTCTATGTCGCCAACGAGAACGACAACACAGTGACCGTGATCGACCTCGAGAAGCGCGCCCGGCTCGGCGACATCCAGGTCGGCGTCGAGCCCGAGGGCATGACCATCAGCCCCGACGGCAAGACGCTGATCAACACGTCGGAAACGACCAACATGGCGCATTTCATCGACACGGCGTCGCGCCAGATCGTCGCCAACGTGCTGGTCGATGCACGGCCGCGCTTTGCCGAGTTCAAGCACGATGCTTCCGAAGTGTGGGTCTCCTCCGAGATCGGCGGCACCGTCTCGGTGATCGACCCGAAGAAGCACGAGGTGATCGGCAAGGTCACTTTCGAAATTCCGGGCCTGCGGAAAGAGGCGATCCAGCCGGTCGGCATCGGCATGACCAAGGACGACAAGACCGCCTTCGTCGCGCTCGGCCCCGCCAATCGCATCGCCGTCGTCGACGTCGCCTCGCGCAAGGTGACGAAATACCTGCTGGTCGGTCAGCGGGTCTGGCACATGGCGTTCACGCCCGATGAAAAATACCTGCTCACCACCAACGGCGTGTCGAACGACGTCTCCGTTATCGACGTCGCCGCGCAAAAGGTGATCAAGACGATTCAGGTGGGCGAACTGCCCTGGGGCATCACGATCGCGCCATGACCAGCCCAGCTCCGATTCCCGAGCCACAGGAGGCGCCGAAGCTGGAAGCGGCGGCGGTGCCGGCGCTGTCGATCGACGGCGTCAGTCATGCCTATGGGCAGCGGCGTGCGTTGATCGACGTCTCCTTCAACGTGCAGCCGGCGAGCTTCACCGCCCTGCTCGGCCTCAACGGCGCCGGAAAGAGCACGCTGTTCTCGCTGATCACGCGCCTGTTCGGCATCCAGAGCGGCCGGGTCGGCATTTTCGGCCACGACATCAGCAAGAGCCCCGGCGAGGCGCTGCGGCTGCTCGGGGTCGTATTCCAGCCGCGTACGCTCGATCTCGACCTGTCGCTGACGCAGAACCTGCTCTATCACGCCGCGCTCCACGGCATCAGCCGGAGCGAGGCCGCCGCACGCAGCGCCGAGCTGCTCGGCCGCATCGGGCTCGCTGACCGCGCCGGCAGCAAGGTGCGCGATCTCTCGGGCGGACAGATGCGGCGGCTGGAGATCGCCCGGGCGCTGCTGCACCGGCCGCGGCTGCTGTTGCTGGACGAGCCGACCGTCGGCCTCGACGTCAAGGCGCGCGCCGACATCATCAGCCAGGTCCGCCAGCTGGTGACGGAGCAAGGCATCGGCGTGCTCTGGGCCACGCATCTGTTCGACGAGATCATGCCAAGTGACGCCCTCGTGGTGCTGCACCAGGGCAAGGTGCTGGCGCAGGGGCCGATGAACCGCGTCGTCACCGAGGCAGGCGCGCAGGACGTCAACACCGCCTTCATGCGCCTGACCGGCGCGCAAACCATGCCGGGAGGCGGCGCATGAGCAGCATCACCACGCGCGAGGTGCCGCGCGGCTTCTCGGTCCAGCAGTACCTGACCTGCCTCACCGGAATCGTCTGGCGCGAGGGGTTGCGCTTCCTGCATCAGCGCGAACGCTTCGTCTCGGCGCTGGTCCGGCCGCTGGTGTGGCTGTTCATCTTCGCCGCCGGCTTCCGTCAGGTGCTCGGCATCTCCATCATCCCGCCCTACGAGACCTACATCCTCTACGAGGTCTATATCGCGCCCGGGCTGATGGCGATGATCCAGCTCTTCAACGGCATGCAGTCCTCGCTCTCGATGGTCTACGACCGCGAGATGGGCAACATGCGCACGCTCCTGGTGAGCCCGCTGCCGCGCGGGTTCCTGCTGTTCTGCAAGCTGCTGGCGGGCACCGCGGTGTCGCTGCTCCAGGTCTATGCGTTCCTGCTGATCGCCTGGTTCTGGGACATCACTCCGCCGTCGTCAGGCTATCTCACCGTGCTGCCGGCGCTGATCCTGTCCGGGCTGATGCTGGGCTCGCTCGGCATGCTGATCTCCTCCGGCATCAAGCAACTCGAGAACTTCGCCGGGGTGATGAATTTTGTCATTTTCCCGATGTTCTTCGCCTCGTCCGCGCTCTATCCGCTGTGGCGGGTGCAGGAGGGCAGCCCTTATCTGTACTATCTGTGCGAGGCCAATCCGTTCACCCATGCGGTCGAGCTGATACGCTTTGCACTCTACGGGCAAATCAACTGGGCCTCGCTGGCAGTGGTCGCGGCTTGCACAATCGTCTTCATGATCGGCGCAATTCTGGCCTATGATCCCTCGCGTGGGCTGGCGCGACGGGGGCCCGCAGGAGGCGAAGGATGAAGGTTCTGGCAATGGCTGTTGTGGCGCTGGCGCTGTCGGGCACGGCCGCGCGCGCGGCCGATCCGCGCTATCCCGACTGGCCCTGCACGCAAGCCAAGGTGCCGGAGATTTCACTTGCCGCCGTCTGGGCCGGCCCGGCGCTCGACGACGTCCAGAACACATGGAAAGACGACGCCAAGGTCAGCGCGCTGGTCGCAAAACTATCGGCGCGCAAAACGCCGCTCGATGAGGCCGAAAAGTCCGTGAAGGAATTTCTGGCCGCCTCCGCCACCGACAAGACCGCGAAGGCAAAGCTCCTGTTCGCCGGCCTGTTCGACACGCTCAATGCCCAGCGCTCGCAGGTGATGGCCGGGCTCGAACGCGTCAGCCGCAAGCAGCGCGAGGCCGCCGACAAGATTCGCGAGGAGACGATCGCCCTTCATGCGCTGCAGGGCGCGACGCCGCGCGACGAGGCCAAGGTCGAGGCGCTCGGCAACGAGCTGATCTGGAAGACCCGCATTTTCGAGGACCGTCACAAGGTCGTGCGATTCGTCTGCGAGGTTCCCACCACGATCGACCAGCGCCTGTTCGCACTTGGCCGCGTGATCCAGCAGGAAATGGAATAGCGCCCGCCTCGCTGGCGCCCACCACAGGTTCCCGGATCGGCCCGGTTAACCTTTGCCCTGCTATCTGCCGGAACCAAATCGATCTAGGATGGCTTGTCGAAGTGAACTCCAAGACGTCGGGAGGCCTCGATGGGAACCACAAGATTCATCTGTGCGGGCGCTGCGGCCCTCAGCATGCTCGCAACCAGCGCTCTTGCTGACGACATGACCGGAATGGTCATGCGGATCGACCGGCTCAACGGCACGATCTCGATCCAGCAGACGCAGAAGGGCACCGTCGGTGGCAGCGCTGGCGGCGCCGGCGCGCTCCAGGAGTACAAAACCAAGGACGCCGCGATGCTGGAGGCCGTTCATGCCGGCGACAGGGTGAACTATTCTGCAACCGAGAACAACGGCACCGGCACGCTGACGAAGCTGCAGAAGCAGTAGGCGCTTCGCCTCCCCCGCTTGCGGGGAGAGGCCGGATTGCATCGAAGATGCAATCCGGGTGAGGGGGAGTCTCCGCGAGTCCAACTCTGAGTCCCCCTCACCCCAACTCTCTCCCCGCAAGCGGGGCGAGGGAGCAGACCTGCGTTCACTCGTCTACTGCTCCGGCCGCGGCTCCGGCTGCACCTCTTCCGTCGGCAGCTTGGCGCGCTCCCAGCCGTCGGTGCCGTCAGGGTACCAGGCGATGTTGGTGTAGCCATACGCCTGCGCGCGCTTGGCGGCGTTCCAGGACATCCAGCAGTCGGCGAGGCAATAGATCACCAGCAGCGCGGCCTTGTCGCCACGCGAGGCCTGTGCGAGGCCGCGCTGGAGATAATCGTCCATCGCCGGCGGCAAACTGCCGTAGCCGGTATCCGGCAGCCAGATGCTGCCTGGAATGTTCTTGCGCGGCGCATCGCGCCACACCGTGCCTGCTGGAAGGTTCTTCGGCTTCGGCGGGCGCGGCAGCACGTCGACGAACGCACCGCTCCTGGCGCGCCAGATCGCTTCGGCTTGCACCGTGTTAAGCACGCGCGCGCCGACGAGCGTCGCCGGCACCGGTGCGCGGTAATTGTCGGCGCGATAACCCTCGGGCTCGAACGGCTCCTGCTGCTGCGCGGATGCCGGCACCGCCAACGCGGCAACGACGAGCGCAGCGGCAAGACGCCGCCTCATGGCGACTTCTTGGCCGCCTCCGCGCTGAGCGGCCGATCGCTCTCGTCGAGCAGCGGTATACCGAAGTCGACCAGGATCTTGTTGATCTCGCCCTGGTTCTCCTGGATCAGCTTGTTGAGCTGTCGCTTCCAGTTCTGGTCGGCGGGACGCACGCCCATGCCGATGCGATAGACCAGCTTCGGCCCCGTGGTTTCTTTCACCAGCGGCGTGACGTGAAGCGAGCCGACCTTCTTCGCGTAGTAGCCGGCCATGGGTCCCCACAGCACCCCGGCGTCGATCTTGCCGGCGGCGAGGTCATCGACCATCGCTTGCGCCGAATTGTCGTAGCGCGTGTCGATCATCAGCGGATAGGGCTTTGCATCGCTCATCAGGCCGGCAATGGCCATGTTGGTCGCCGGCGGCGTTCCGGCGACGATGCCGACATGCTTGCCCTTCAGCTTCGGATCCTCGAGCGTTTCGACGTCCTCGAGCCCGCTGCCGGCCTTGGCGACTAGGGCGTACGACGTGCGGTAGTAGGGATTGGTGCCCTGCACGACGTCATCGCCTTGCGGAAAGCCCATGATGACGTCGCAGCGATGCGCGCCCAGCGTCATCCGAACGAAGCCGGTGGCCTGCGGGAAGAAGACGTAGTCGAGCTTCTTCTTGAGCTTGTCGGCAAACAGCTCGGCCAGCTTGTTCTCGAACCCCTCGCCCTTCTCGTTCGAGAACGGCAGATTGCGCGGATCGGCGCAGACGCGCAGCACGTTCGGGTCGACCAGCTCGAACGAGAGGTCGCCGCTGTCGCTGGTCTGTGCGATGGCGACATCGCCGAACGCACAGGACGCAACCAGGACCCCCAGTGAAAACAACCAGCGACGATGTCGTCCGGCCTCCGTCATCGCGCTTCCTCCTCGTTTTGTTTGAATGCTATCCATGCAACGCATGACGCGCCATGTTTTGCCAGACTTCGCTGGCTTTGCTTTGTTGCAGTGCAATGCAGCAACCCTTTGAACTGAGGCGGAAAAGTGTCTCGCATCGCTCGAGTGATCGCAGCCTTGTCCCTGCTGGGGATCGTAACGCTAGCACGGGCCGGGGCGGCCGAATTGCCTGTGAGCGAAGTCGCACCGGGAATCTTCGTACACTCCGGGGCCATTGCCCTGATGACCCGCGAGAACGAGGGCGACATTGCCAATGTCGGCTTCATCGTGGGCGATGATGCCGTAGCCGTCATCGACACCGGCGGCAGCCTCCGCGAAGGCGAGGCCCTGCTGGCCGCGGTGCGGGCCCGCACGCCCAAGCCGATTCGCTATGTCATCAACACCCACGGCCATCCCGACCACGTCTTCGGCAACGCGGCCTTCGCCGCCGGAGACACCAGCTTCGTCGGTCACAGCAAGCTGCCGCAAGCGCTCGCGACGCGCGGACCCTACTATCTCGACAATTTTCGCCGCATCATGAGCAGCGAATTGATCGATCCCGTGAAGATCGTTGCCCCGACCCTCCTGGTTTCGGACACGATGACGCTCGATCTCGGGTCGCGTCGCCTGACCTTGCGCGCCTGGCGGACCGGGCACAGCGACAGCGATTTGACCGTGTACGACGAGACGACGAAAACCCTGTTCGCAGGCGACCTCGTCTTTCTTCGCCACATTCCGGTCATGGACGGCAGTATCCGCGGCTGGCTCGACGCGTTGAAGGAATTGGAGACCATCCCGGCGCAACGCGTCGTTCCCGGTCACGGCCCCGTGAGCGACTGGCCTGCCGCGCTGGCCGATGAGCGGCGTTACCTGTCAACGCTGTTGTCCGACGTGCGCACGCTGAACAAGAATGGCGAGCCGATCCGAACCGCCGCCGACAAGGCGGCTGCACAGGAGCGACCGCGCTGGGAGTTGTTCGGCGATTACAATGCCCGAAACGCAACTGCAGCATTTTCGGAAATTGAATGGGAGTAGCAGGCGCGCTACGATAGGTGCAGGAGATCAGCCTCGCTGACTCCGGGGACCATGACCATGACCCGATGGACACGCCACCTGCCCTTGATCGCCGCCCTGTTCGGCATCGCCTTCGCCGCACCAGTGCAGGCTGAAGAAGCCGACGATCCCTGGCCGGGCCTGGTGCAGGACATCTTCAACAGCCGTGCGATGAATGACGGCAGCGCCGTCATCGGCATCGAGATGCCGTATCGCGCAGAGGACGCGGCGATCGTGCCGGTGACCCTGCGTAGCAAGCTGTCACCCGCAGACAGTCGCCGTATCCGTTCGATCACGCTCGTGATCGACCGTAACCCGGCGCCAATGGCCGCGAAGTTCGAGCTCGGCTCCGATGCCAATGTCACGGAGATCTCGACGCGCGTGCGTGTCAACAATTACACCGATGTGCACGCGGTGGCCGAGCTCAGCGACGGCCAGCTCTATGTCTCGAAAGTCTATGTGAAGGCCTCGGGCGGCTGCTCGGCGCCGGCAGGAAAGAACGCCGAGGGGGCGCAAAACCGGCTCGGCCAGATGCGCTACCGGCAGTTCGCGCGCGAGGAAGCGCCCGCGAGCCGCATCCGCGAAGCGCAGATCATGATCGGCCATCCCAACAATTCCGGCCTGCAGATGGACCAGGTCACGCAGCTCTACATTCCCGCCTTCTTCGTCAACCAGCTGAAGCTGACGCAGGACGACAGCCCGGTGCTATCGATGGAAGGCGGCATCTCGATCTCGGAAGATCCCAATCTGCGCTTCACCTACGTCTCCAACGGCGCCAAGCGTTTCCGCGCGGAAGCAAAGGACACGGATGGGCACGTGTTCCGGAATGAGTGGGATGTAGAGAAGCCGGGGACGTGAGAGGCGGATCACCCTCTTCTGGAGGGGGAGGGTCGGCTCACATGGAGCGCAGGGAAATGTGAGACGGGGTGGGGTGACGGTCTCTCCACATCCGACACTGCCGAGTGGAGAGATCACCCCACCCCGCTCGCGCTGCGCGCGATCGACCCTCCCCCTCCAGGGAAGGGTAAGACATCGCCGCTATCATCAAAAACACCTCACCTCGGCTTCCGCCTGCGCGCGCCGCAAATCGTTCACTGCCGTGTTCGCCTGCTCGGAGGTGCGGAACTGGACGCCGAGATTGCCGCGGACCTGGGACATGCTGAGCGCGGTCTCGGCAGTCACGTAGCGCTCATAGGTGACGATCGAGGCGACCACATCGATCGAGCAGGAACATTGCTCGATCGATTGCCGACTCTCGCCATTGGCCTTCATGCAGCCATAGACGTACTCCGCGCGCGCCGACGTCGGATAATCATTGGCCTCCTCGGCCCGCGCCACGCACGCGGTCGCCGCCAACACCGTCAATGCGGCGACAATCGGTCGTAGCTGTCCGGCCAGTTTCATGCGCATCCTCCCGCGGGTTGCGAGCAAAGCTATGCTATGCGTATTGTCCTGAAAAGCACTCTGTCAGAGGAAACGGCTCACAAGGTGATGAGAGCATTTGGCGTGATAAGGGCACTTGGTCGCACATTGGCGCTGGCGACGACGCTGACGCTGACCTTGGCCGCGCCCGGCCGCGCCGCGGATACGATCCGCCTTGCGGTGCAGAAAACCGGGACATTTTCCTGGGAGCTGGCCGCGATCCGCGCGAGCGGGCTCGACAAGGAGGCGGGCCTTTCGCTTGAGGTTACCGAGCTCGCGAGCACCGAGGCCGGCAAGATCGCGATGCGCGCAGGCAGCGCCGACATCATCCTGTCGGACTGGCTGTGGGTGTCGCGCGAGCGCGCGCTCGGTGCCAAGCTCACCTTCTATCCCTACTCCAGCGCGCTCGGCGCGGTGATGGTACCCGCATCCTCTCCGATCAAGACGCTCGCCGACCTGAAGGGGCGCAAGCTCGCGGTCGCCGGCGGGGCGATCGACAAGAGCTGGCTGCTGCTCCAGGCGAGCATGAAGCAGGACGGCATCGACCTGAAGTCGGAGGCGACCATCGCCTACGGCGCCCCGCCCCTGATCGCCGCCAAGGCGCTCGACGGCGAGATGGAGGCGAGCCTCAATTTCTGGAATTTCTGTGCCCAGCTCGAGGCCAAGGGATTTCGCCGCCTCGCCGGCATCGAGGACATTCTGCCGAAGCTCGGTGCCAAAGGCGCGGTCTCCGCGGTCGGCTATGTCTTCGACGAGAATTGGGCGGCGAGCCATCGCGACGCCGTGGCGCGCTTCATCGCAATGACGCGCAGGGCCAAGGAGCTGCTGGTGAACTCGGATGCGGCCTGGGGCAAGATCGCGCCGCTGACCGGCACGTCCGACGCAGCCATGCTCAAGACCTATCGCGACCGCTATCGCGACGGCATTCCGCGCCGGAGCATCGACGACGAGGAGAAAGACGCGCGCGTGCTCTACCGCGTGCTGGCCGAGATCGGCGGCCGCGACCTCGTCGGCCCGGCGGCCGAGCTCGATCCGGGCACGTTCTATCACGCGGTCCCCGGAGATTGAGGTGCTGCGTCTTCTGTCGTTCGCCCTGTTTCTCGCGATCTGGTGGATTGCCGCGCTGTTCGTCGGCGGCGCGAAGCTGCCCTCCCCGCCGGCCGTGCTCGAGGTGATGATCGCGGAAGCCTCATCCGGCGCGCTGTTCCTGCATCTCGGCGCCACGCTGGCGCGCGTCACCCTCGCCTTCGTGCTGGCGATGTCGCTCGGCAGCGCCATCGGCTACCTGATGGGACGGGTCAGGCTTGCGGATAAGCTCGGCGATCCCTGGCTGATCCTGCTGCTCAATTTGCCGGCGCTGGTCGTGATCGTGCTGGCCTATATCTGGGCCGGTCTCACCGAGGCTGCCGCGATCGCGGCGATCGCCATCAACAAGCTGCCGACCGCAGTCGTCACCTTGCGCGAGGGCACCCGGGCGCTCGACCGCTCGCTCGACGAGATGGCGAGCGTGTTCGCGATGCCTCGCTGGCGCGCGTTCCGCCATGTCGTGCTGCCGCAGCTTGCGCCCTATATCGCCGCCGCCGCCCGCTCCGGACTGTCGCTGGTGTGGAAGATCGTGCTGGTCGCCGAACTCTTGGGCCGTCCGAACGGCGTCGGCTTCGAGATCGGCGTCGCCTTCCAGCTGTTCGACACGCCGCGGCTGCTGGCCTATTCGCTGACCTTCGCCGCGGTCGTGCTCGTGATCGAAACCTTGCTGGTGCAGCCGTTCGAAGCCCGCGCAACACGGTGGCGGCCCCGTGCGGCTTGAGGTCGAGATCACAGGCAAGACGTTCAGGAGTGCCGCGGGCGGGACGCACGAGGTGCTCGCGCCACTCAGATTCGCGCTTTGCCCCGGCGAGGTCGGTGTGCTCATCGGCCCCTCCGGCTGCGGCAAGAGCACGATGCTGCGCATCATCCTCGGGCTCGATAGCGATTTCAGGGGCCACGTTGCGCGGCCACCGCAGGCGCGGATCGGCATGGTGTTCCAGGAGCCGCGGCTGTTGCCGTGGCGTTCGGTCGAGCAGAATGTGCGGCTGGCTGCGCCCGACGTGACCGAGGCGATGCTGTCGGAGCTGTTCAGGATTCTGGAGCTGGAAGCGCATCGAAGCCACTTTCCCGGCGAGTTGTCGCTCGGTCTTGCCCGGCGCGTCGCGCTCGCGCGCGCTTTCGCAGTCGAGCCCAATCTGTTGGTGCTCGACGAGCCCCTCGCCTCGCTCGACGATGCGCTCGCCGGCCGCCTGCGCGACGAGATCGCGACGCTGGTGGCCAGCCGTCCGGTGATGACGCTTTTGGTGACACACAGCCTGGACGATGCAGTGCGCCTCGGCGACCGGCTGTTCTTCCTGTCGCCGCGGCCAGCGCGGATCGTGGCCGAGGTGCCTATCGGCATCCCGCGCGACAGACGCGGCGAAGCCGAGATTGCGGCGATCAAGGCCGGCCTCGCCCAACGAACTCAAGGCGACCGCACCGAGCGAGATGTCTCATAGCCGGTCGCCTGGCGGACGTGCTAGGCTGGGCCGGCGGCGGAGTCGATGATGACGCGGACGGTCGCCCTCTCAACGCTGGCAACGCTTGGTCTTGCACTCGTCACGATGACGGCGGGCGCGCAGGACATGATGCGCGACGTCGACCTCACCTCCCCCGCGATGGTCTCGTCCGAAATGACCAGGCCAGAGGTCGAGGCCGTGCTGGCCAAAGCGAGCGCCGCGCAGCCTGCCGATTTCACCGGCAAACGCCTGTCGGGCCTCGATCTCTCGGGGCTGGACCTGTCCAACGCGGTCTTCCGCGCCGCGCGGCTCAACAAGACAATACTCCGAGACGCCAGGCTTGACCGTGCAATCCTCGATCAGGCGTGGCTGCTGGATGCGGATCTTACCGGCGCAAGCCTGAAGGGCGCCAATCTGTTCGCCTCGCAAATGGCCCGCGCGCGTCTCGACGGCGCGAACCTGTCAGGAGCGCGCATCGCTGCCGATCTCACCGGCGCAAGCCTGGTCGGCGCTTCGATCGCGGACGCGAATCTGGGCGCCGATATCGCAACCAGTCGATGGGGCTGATGCGCGCGGTGCTGAGATCCGCCAATCTGGAACGGGTGAACGCGCGCAACGCCGATTTGTCGCGCGTCGACCTCGAATTCGCAGTCCTCAGGGGCGCCGATCTGAGCGGCGCATCACTGAAAAACGCCCAACTCGGCGGAGCCGATCTGACGGGCGCCATCGTCATCGACGCCGATTTCGACGGCGCCGATCTCGTCTCGACGA
Organism: Bradyrhizobium sp. WSM2793; assembly: GCF_000379585.1. Lineage (NCBI taxonomy): Bacteria > Pseudomonadati > Pseudomonadota > Alphaproteobacteria > Hyphomicrobiales > Nitrobacteraceae > Bradyrhizobium > Bradyrhizobium sp. WSM2793. The sequence goes on from NZ_KB902796.1 coordinate 39,558, forward strand.
AGCTGATCGCACTGAATGGCCTTGACCGCGCCAAAAATTTCGACAAGGCAAAGAACCGCGAGCGCCTGATCAGGGAATGATGGCCCGCCTTTGGGAGGACTGGCTGATGCGTTGGGTTCTAGCTTTGATCGCGTCGTTGACGCTTGCCGGCGAAGCCGCCGCGCAGGCCAAGGGCAAGGGCATAAGGCTCTGGAACCTGACGACGGAGACGATCTCCGGCTTCCAGCTCTCACCCGCCGGCAAGACCGACTGGGGCCCGAACCAGTGCTTGAACGACAAGGACAAGGAGGTCGACCACGACGAGCGGCTGCGCATCACCGGCGTCGAGCCGGGCCGCTACGACGCCAAGGTCAGCTATCCCAATGCGCGGCAATGCGTCGTTCGCGACATCGAGATCAGGGCGGACGCGGTGTTCTCGATCGCCGACAAGGATCTGAAAGACTGCAGCAAGTAGCGAGACGCCTTACGCCTTGTCGTTCGGGTGCGGATATTCGCAGCGCCACCGCACCGCCTGCCACTTCGGATGGTCGCCGACCCATTGCGCGATATAGGGGGGCGCGGCCATCGCGCATTGCCGCGGCGACCCGCCATAGTTGAACATCAGATGCTGTTCCTCGCAGGTCGCAGGCGAGAGCACCGCACACACAGTCACCACCAGGTCAATCGGGTTCATGCCGGGATCCTCTCGCAAGGGGCGGTCAAGATTAGCACGAAAGGTTACGTTCCACGGAAGCGGAAGTTTCAGATCCGGGCGAGAAATGGGGCCGGAACTGGGCTCTTCCCGTGCTCCCGGGCAAAGCAAAGCCCGGGCATGACGACGCTCTCTGCTAAAAATTAACCCCGAACACCATCCGGGCCTGGTGGCGTTCGAAATTGACGAGGTCGAGATTGCCGCCCGATCCGGCCGGGCGCCCCCAGGCCTGCATGCTCCAGCTCAAGGTCAGCCGCGAGCGCTCGGAGAGCTGGAAATAAGCGGTCGGGCCGACGAACAGGGCCTGGCCTGAAAACTCGCCGAGGCCGATGCCTTCGTATTGCCGGAAGTAGCGCAGCTCGCCGCCGAGCAGCATGTTGGGCCGCACGCGCACCAGGCCGGCGAACGCGGCACCGATCGTCGAACTCTTCTCGGACTGCCCCGCCACCTCGAAGCGCGCCCATTCCGGTTGATAGATCAGGTTGAGGGCGCCGATGGCGAAGTTGGGGATGAGCTCGCGGTCGAAAGCGAGGGTGAATTCGGTGCCGTACATCCGCCCCTTCGCGCCGCTGGTCTCGTCGATGCGGTCGCCATGGAGCTCGGCGGCGATGGTGAGGCCGAACGGGGCGTGCTCGCGGTTGAGCAGGCGATAACGCAGGTCGAGCGAGGCGCCCTGGAAGTTGATCTGGCGGCGGTCGTCGATATCAGGGACGCCGGTGATGTCGTGCAAGCTGGCGTTGGCGCCGACCTCGATGCGGAAGTTCGGCAGCGGCACGATCTCGATCTCGACCTCTTTCTCAAGAGCGCGATAGGTCCCGCCGCCCTTGCCGAAGCGCCCCGTCGTCTGGCTCTGGAATTCGCGCTCGCCGGGATTGCCGACATCGGTGCCGATCATGAAGCCGAAGATGTGCTCGGTATCGAAGCCCTCCTCGGCACGCCCATGCGTCGGTGTCAGCGCGACCGCGCAGGCAAGCACCATCAGAAATCTGCGAGCTCCGCCGCGCATCCCCATGCCCCGAAGGCGCGCGCCGCTTTGATGCGGCAGCAGCGCTGACCGGCCATCAGCGTAACACACTGCAGCAAGAGCGTGTTCGAGATTTTGATGGAAGATGATTGAAGCCTGCGCAGGCGTGTCATCGCGTCGATGGCAAGACGCAGAGCACAACGATGCCAGGCCTGAGATCCGACACTGCCACGGCTTCGACGGCGTTCACCGTCGAAGCCGCGGCAGGTCGTCAGTCTTACTTGCGCGCAGCGCAGGCGTACATGTTGATTTCCATGCCGACCGGCACTTCCACGATCTTCGGAGCTTTCCAAGCCATTCGGGGTCTCCCCAAGGTATTGAGCGCGACATCGCGCGGCGCAAAACCTAGGGCTGCGTTAGGTGCAGTTCAAGCCTCGATTCGCCTGCCGAGCGCGTCCGTGTCGATTCTTCGCGGCTGCATTTCTCTCTCGGACAAAGCCAGTTCCCTCTTGGTCAAACACGACCTGCGAGACACCGTCTTGTGCGACGCACCGCACGTCGAATCGACACGAATGGCACCGTCGCCGTCAGCAGCCCTTATCGGCCATTGCGGCGTCCGGCTTGGCACCTTCGGCGCGCTGAGCCGCCGTCGGCTGGCTCTGCATCTGCCGCTGCGCATCTTCGGATGAAGCCGGCGTTTCGCCACTTGCACGATTCATCGTGCTGGTCGGCGGATGCTGGCTGGTGTCGCCCGCTGAACTGGACGAGTGCGACTGCGCTGCGCCCACCGTCACTGGACCAGAACCGGCATCCTTGTCAGTGCTGGCGCTGCCCGTGTTGCACGGGCCGGCGACGGCGACGCCGGCGCTCAACGCCAGGATCGCGCAGGCAGCAAGAATGGAACGTTTCGTGTTCATCTGCATCTCCTCTTCTCCCGCCGCGCTGCCCCGGCGCCGAGCAGGACTCGCGAAGAGAACAGGCCGAACAGCCTGATGTTCCGAGTGTCGGAGCGGAAATGCCCGCAAACGCCCCCTCGTCTGTTCCGATTTACCGTTCACCGCAACAATCGCAGCAGCGACCGGCCAGCGCGCGAATTCAGCTCCTTCGCATCCAGCGTTCCGTCCTTGTCGGGATTGGCCGCGTTAAAGCGCTGCTCGACCACGGCGAGATATTCGTCGAGCGTCAGGGTCCCATCGCGATCGGGATCGGCCGCGGCAAGCTCTTTCGCCGTCAACCGCCCACGCAATTCGCGCGCGTCGAGCGTGCCGTCACGATCGGGATCGAGCTTTGCGAACGTTGCGGCGGCCGCCTTCTTCACCTCGGCAAGATCGAGCGTGCCGTCATTGTCGGTGTCGAACAACTTGACTGCGCTGCCGGAGGCAGACCACGCCGGACCGGACAACAATGCAATGGTGAGTGCAAGCGCAACTGAGCGACGCGAAATCATCAAGACCTCCCAGATGAAGAGCCCCGGTTCGGGCGGGACACAACGAAATAAATCCACAAGCGGTCCCAGGTTCAAGTCCGTAACTGCAACTTGCGCGCGCGACAACCCCGGGGAACCCGGCTTGCGCCCCCGAACGACCGACGCCCGGAGCTGCGTCGCGTCGCGGGATTTTTCAGCGTCTCCGCACAAGTGGGACTCGGTTGCCGTCAGGTTTCCGTAAGGTGACCGGCGCCTGTTCAACGATATCGACGCGACACTTATGACTTTCGTATTGACGCGTTTTGGTTTCCGACGGAGTGTTGCTCCCGCAGCGTCAAAAGGCGCGCATATTGGGAGGAACGGATGAAACGCTTTGCGATGGCCGCGAGCCTCGTCATGCTTGCATCGACTTGTGCAAGCGCACAGACCACCGAGCAACTGGTCAAGGGCGCGACCGATACATCGAACGTTCTCAATTACGGGATGGGCTACAATCTGCAGCGCTTCTCGACGCTGAACCAGATCAACAAGGACAGCGTCAAGAACCTCGTCCCGGTCTGGAATTACTCGTTCAACGACGATCGCAGCGAGGAATCGCAGCCGCTGGTGTACCAGGGCGTGATCTACGTGACCTCGCACAACGCGACCATGGCGGTCGACGCCAAGACCGGCAAGCAGATCTGGAAGACCAAGGTCGAATATCCCGCCGAGACGCCGCGCATCGTCTGTTGCGGCATCATCAACCGCGGTGCGGCGCTCTATGACGGCAAGGTGTTTCGCACCACGCTCGACGCCAACGTGATCGCGCTCGACGCCAAGAACGGCAAGGAGCTGTGGCGGCAGAAGGCGGCCGACATCAAGGAAGGTTACTCCATGACGGTGGCCCCGCTGGTCGCCGACGGCGTCGTCATCACCGGCATCTCCGGCGCCGAATTCGGCACCAGGGGATTCATCGACGGCTGGGATCCTGCGACGGGCAAGCATCTGTGGCGCACCCATTCGATCCCCTCGCCGGAAGAGCCCGGCGGCGATACCTGGAAGGGCGATACCTGGAAGCTCGGCGGCGGCTCGACCTGGATCACGGGGTCTTATGACCCCGAGCTGAACACGATCTATTGGGGCATCGGCAATCCCGGACCGTTCAACTCGGCGGTGCGTCCCGGCGATAATCTCTACACCTGCTCGGTGCTGGCGATGGATCCCAAGACCGGCAAGATCAAGTGGCACTACCAGTTCTCGCCGAACAATCCGTTCGACTATGACAGCGTGGCCGAGATGGTCCTCGCCGACATGAATGTCGAGGGCAAGCCGACCAAGGTGCTGATGGACGCCAACCGCAACGGCTTCTTCTACGTGCTCGACCGCACCAACGGCAAGCTGCTCGCGGCCAACCCTTACGTGAAGGTCAACTGGGCAACCGGCATCGACATGAAGACGGGACGTCCGATCGAGACCGACGTGTCGAAGGACGCGCGCGAGGGCAAGAAGGTCACGGTCTATCCGTCGATCCTCGGCGGCAAGAACTGGGAGCCGATGTCCTTCAACCCGCAGACCGGCCTTGCCTATGCCAACACACTCGCCTTCGGCGGCAGGTACAAGACTGAGCCCGTCACCTTCAAGCAGGGTGAATGGTATCTCGGGATGGACCTGACCGACCTCTGGGAGTACGGCGACGGGCCGCGCGGTCATCTCAAGGCGATCGATCCCATGACCGGCAAGTCGAAATGGGAAGCGCCGAGCGACATTCCACGCTTCTCGGGCGTGCTGTCGACCGCGGGCGGCGTCGTGTTCTCGGGTGCCCTGACCGGCGAGTTCGAGGCCTTCGATGCGGACACCGGCAAGAAGCTCTGGCAGTTCCAGACCGGGTCCGGCATCGAGGGCCAGCCGGTGACCTGGCAGCAGGATGGCGTGCAGTATGTCGCGGTGACCAGCGGCTATGGCGGCGTCTACTCGCTGTTCTCGGGCGACGAGCGGCTTGCCAACGTGCCGCCCGGCGGCTCGCTGTGGGTCTTTGCGGTCAAGCAGTAATCCACGGCATGATGCTGAGAAAACCATCTCACAAGACGGCGGCGGTCCTCGCCGCCGTCGCGGGGTTGACGGTCGCGCTTGCGGCGACCGTTCGCGCCGCGGACGACGCAACCGGCAATCCCATGCAGGCACAGATCGACCACGGCAAGTCGACCTATGCTTCGAAATGCTCGCACTGCCACGGCCCCAATCTGATGAACTCCGGCACGATCACGCCGGACCTGCGTGCCATCCCCGACGACAAGACCCGCTTCATCACCACAGTGAAGAACGGCAAGAACAACAAGATGCCGCCGTGGGGCGATATCCTCAACGACGAGGAGATCGGCTCCCTCTGGGCCTTCATCTCCAGCCGGAGGAAGCCATGAGGGGCCGGCGTGCTGCATGGAGCATTGCGGCCCTCCTTTCGACGATGGCGTCGGTCGCCCTTGCGGCCGACGATCCCCTGAAGATCTGTCTCGACGAGGACCGGCCGCCGTTCTCGATGCACCACCGCGGCAAGCCGGATGCCGGCTTCGACGTGCTGCTGGCGCAGGCAATGGCGGAGCGGCTCGGACGGAAGCTGACGATCCAGTGGTTCGAGAGCAAGCTGGACGAGGATTCGAGTCCCCAGCTCGAGGCCAATGCGTTGCTCTCGGATGGCCGCTGCTCGCTCGTCGGCGGCTACGCGCTGACGAAGGATTCGCTCGTCGCCCCCGGGATGAAGACGGCGCGCTTGCCTGACTTCGCCGGGGCCACGCGCGACGATCGGCGGCGCCGCGTCGCACTCGGCGTGCTCGCGCCGAGCCAGCCTTACGTCTATTCGCCGATGACGGTCGTGCTCGGTCCGAAGGCAAGCGGCCGCAAGATCGGCGACATCGGCGATCTCGCCGGCCTTCGTCTCGTCATCGAAAGCGGCTCGCTCGGCGACGCCATCCTGATGACCTTCGACAAGGGGCGGCTGATCGACAACATCACCCATCTCGTCCCCGGCCGCGACGATCTGCTGGGCGCACTCCAGCGCGGCGACCATGACGCGACGCTGATCGACCTCGGCCGCTTCGACGCCCATCGCGCCGCGCATCCGGACACGACGATCACCGCGTCGGGCTACTATTATCCGATCGGCGCCAATCGCGGCTATGTCGGACTGGGCAGCGATGGCGCGCTGATCGACGCCGTCAACAAGGCGCTGACGGGGCTCGCGGCCGAAGGCAGGATCGCAGAACTCGGCAAGCAGGCAGGGCTCACCTATCTGCCACCGCGCGAGCCTGCGATTCTGGGCGATGTCTGGATGAAGATCATTCAGCGGTAGAGCTGGTCGCGGCGAGCGGCAGCACCTCCGAGCGCTCCGCTGTCATGCCCGCGAAGGCGGGCATCCAGTACGCCGCGGCCCAACGGGTCAATCACAACCGTCACGGAGTACTGGATCGCCCGCCCCAGTGCGCAATTGCGCACAAGGCGGGCGATGACAACGAGGGTGTGGCGAGGCCGTCGGGCCCTACGCAAAGTTCTGCATCATTCCGTGCTATGCTTGGCTTTTTCATTCGCCCCTTTGGTGCTCCGTGAATTCGCCCATCAGCCCGTCCGCCACCAACCTGCGCGACCTGCTCTCCCGCGAAATCAAAACCGCCGAGCTGCTGCGCGCGCTGATTGTCGTCGGACCCATGGTGGCCGCCTATTTCATCGCGCGCGAAACGGCGCTGCTCAATCTCGGGCTGGTCGCGGTCTCGTTGCTCATTCCCGCGCTCAGGCAGCACTTTCCGCCGAAAGTCATCGTCTGGCACTACCTCGCCATCCTCGTGACCTTTGCCGCACTCTTCCTGGCAGCCCCGATCAAGCCGCTATTCGCGGTGCTGACGGCGCTTGCCGGTTTTCTGGCGGTGGCAGGGACCCGCTATGGCGAGCATTTCCGCACGCTGGGCAATTGGGTATTCATCCCCGCCATCTATCTCGCCTGCGAGGTGCGCGAGGGCGTGAGCGCCGCCGAAGCGCTGCGGCATGCCGGCGTGATCATCGCCTCCTCGCCGATCGCGCTGGCGCTGGTCTGCGCCATCCGGATTTACGACCAGCGGCGGCAAGGCGATGCCGCAACCTCGTTCGGGCCGCCCGCGCCCGAGTGGTTGCTGCCCGCGCTGGCAACCGCCATGGCGGTGTTCGCGGCGGCGGCGCTGGTCGAGATCCTGAACCTTGCGCAGGGGCAATGGGTGATGTGGTCGGCCGCGAGCGTCGTGGTCGGCGATCTCTCGACGTCCACCGACAAGCTGAAGCAGCGTACGATCGGCGCCTTCGTCGGCGTGCCGCTGGGCTTCCTCGCCGGCATCGTATTGCCGCAGAGCCGCGTCGGCTATGCGCTCGCGGTGCTGGCGGCGACCCTCACGCTGATCTCGTTTTCCCGCTACATCCTCGGCTTCGGCCTGCGCTGCTTCTTCATCGCGCTGGCGGCCTCCTTTGCCGGCGGCGCCAGTGGCATCGCGGAGGAGCGCATCGTCAACGTGCTGATCGGCGGCAGCTTTGGCCTCATTGCCGTGGCCCTGACCGAGATCGTGTGGCTGCGCATCATGCGTAAGGCGCGGTCGCCCCCCGGGTGAGGCGCGAATGGGCACCTCGCCGCTGTGTCGAATGCGCCAATCTGTCTCGCTCGCCGGCCATGGCGGCGCCAGCCTGATGCAGTAGGTTCGGCCAAAATCAGGAGGGAATCATGTCCGCCAAATTCGATCGCCGCCACTTCGTCGCCGCCGGTACCACCGCACTTGCGATGCCCTTCCTCATGCGCAACGCCTCGGCGCAAGCCGCGTGGCCGTCGCGGCAGATTCGCATGATTTGCAGCTATCCCGCCGGCGGGCAGACCGACCTGCTCGCGCGCGCCTATGGTGAGTTCATCTCCAAGCAGGTCGGCAAGACTGTCGTCGTCGAGAACAAGCCCGGCGCCTCCGGCGCGATCGGCACCGCCGAAGTCGCCCGCGCCGAGCCCGACGGCCACACCATGCTGTGCTCGATCTCGACCACCTACATCATGAACCGGGTGGTGATGAAGAATCCCGGCTACGACATGGACAAGGATTTGGCGCTCGTCAGCGTCATTCCGGGTGCCGGCCTGTTGCTGGTCGCGAACCCCAAGACCGGGGTCAAGACGCTGGAGGATTTCGTCGCGTTCGCACGCAAGAGCGGCAAGGTGAACTTCGGCACCTATAGCGCCGGCTCGGCCCCGCACATGACGATCAACGAGCTCAACAAGCAGTATGGCCTGTCCATCGAGCCGGTCCATTACCGCGGCGAAGCCCCGATGTGGACGGGGATGCTCGAAGGCACGCTGGATGCCGCGATGGGCAGCTACACGGCGGCGCAGTCGGTCCTGCAAAGCGACCGCGGCACCGTGTTCGCGGTGCATTCGAAGAAGGTCGATGCGATCCCTGCTATCAAGACCCTCCCGGAGCAGGGCGCGACCTCGAAATTCTTCACCGTGAGCGGCTTCTCGGGCTGGGCCGTGCCGAAGGCGACGCCGCAAGCGGTCGTCGACCGCCTGGCTGAGCTGTGCGTTGCCGCCAACAACGATCCGAAAGTGAAGGAAGTTCTCACGACCTTCGTGCTCGAACCCGCAATCGGCTTCAAGGAGAGCAACGCCCTGTATCAGCGCGAACTGCCGATCTGGATCGAGAGCGCGAAGTCTCTCGGCCTCGAGCCGGCTTGAGGATCGAGGGACGGCGGAGCGCGCCCGCCGTCCTTCCCGGGCCGGCTTCCGACCAAAGCCCTAGTGTCGGAAACGCAATTTCACGCTATGATTGTGCGCCACCGCCGAGAGCCTTCATCGGGGCGGAACGGGAAAGGCCGATTGCATGACACCGGATGGAGTCGCTGTCGCCGTCATGGTCATCCTGCTCTTTCCGATGGGCTATTTCACGCTGGCATCGCCCGCCTTCCTGCTGGTGAAGCTCGATATCCAGCCCGTCGCCCAGCTGCTGCGCGGAATGTTCAACGCCCATTTTCTGGTGATGCGCATCGCCGCCGTGATTGGAACGGTGGCCTTCCTCCTCGACGGCCGCCTGGCGGCTGCGATGGGCGTCGGCATGATCGCTGCCCTGGCAATCTGGGGGCGCAGCTGGTTCATGCGGCGGATGGACGACCAGCTCAGCGCAAGGGACGCCGGCGATGCCGAAGCCCCGCGTCGGTTGCGCAGGCTACATTGGAGCGGAATGCTGGGCAACGCGGTGCTGCTCGTCGCTCTCGTGGTCAGCATTCCCTATATTGCGACGTCGGCGTAAGCGAGATCGCAATCGCTGACAGCCCCTTGCGTCCGGCCTAGTGCTCGCCCGAACTCGCGGTGGCCTGCTGCGCCTTGTGGATCGAGGACGGCACCACGCCGAAATATTTCCGGAACACCCGGCTGAAATGCGATGAGCTGGAGAAGCCCCAGGAGAACGCGACGTCGGTGATGGTCTTGCCGGCGTGGGCCTCGAGCTCCTGGCGGCAGTTCTGCAGGCGCGCCTGCCAGATGTAGTCGCTCACCGTGGTGCCGCGCTCCGAGAACAGCATGTGTAGATAGCGCTTGGAACAGCCGAGCTCGGTCGAGATCTGGTCGATGCACAGATCCGGATCGCGCAGGTGCTCGCGGATGAAGAACTGCGCGCGCACATACATCGCTTCGGGCCCGACACGGTCGAACATCGTGTCGGCTTCGCGCAGCGGCAGCAGCAACAGGTCGATCAGCGAATCGGCGACGCCGACCGCGCTGTTTGCCGACAGCTTTGCCGCCTCGTCGAAGGTCGCATGAACGAAATCGTGCGCGATCCGCCCCGTCCCTGTCTTCGACGACAGCTTGCAGGCGGGCATCCGCTGCGAGGGGAATCCGCGATCGCGCAGCAGCGCCTTCGGCACGATCACGACGTCGTGACGGGTGAAGGCCGGGCTGATGATCGAATGCGGGCAGGAGACGTCATAGGCGATGATGTCGCCCGGGTTGATTTCGATGTGGCGGCCTTCTTGTTCGAAATAAGACACGCCGTAAGTCTGGAAGTGAATCTTGATGTACGGATGCTCGTTGGCCTTGGCGCGCGCCAGCGTATGGGCGATGCGATGCTGACTCACTTCGATCTGGCAGAGCTTCAGGCGCGAGACGCTGGTGTAGTCGATGCGGCCCTCGAGCGAGGACGCCTCCAGCGGATCGACGTCGAAATGCCCACACAGACTCGTCAGCCCGTCGATCCAGCTTTGGATCTGGCGCTTCGGCGTCATGCCGGTCGTCGAGAGCGTGTGAATGGTGTCGGACATTAATCCAGCCACTGGTTTGATCCGGAGAGACGCGAATCGCAACCAGCGCTGCCGGAGCCCTCAGCCGTGATTGCGTGACGTTTACCTCGAATTTGAGCGGTCTTTTGGCACGAGCGCCATCGTTCCATTGCCACCCTTGAAACTTAATCCTCCGCCTTAGTTGCAGCGCCGTCAAGGGGAACCTGAGCGTTGAAGGCACTGTCAAAGCGATGCGGAAGCCGCTGAATTCGCTACTGCAAAATCAAAATCTTCGCGTCCGTGCGCTATCAAGCAAACCGCCTTCTCTCTTGGGCAAGTTTCCCGATGACGAAGTCGTTAGGGATTGCGGCAGGAACAACAAGAACGGGCCGCTCCTGCACGTGGACCCGTGGCTCTCATCAGGAGGAGGAAACAGCACAGCATCGTTTCTGGTCCCAATCGTGACCGCCCTGCACGAGCAGACGCCGGACGAGAAGCCCGGTGAATCAGTATTGCTTCGGAAACAATAAACGAGACCAACGGAGGAATAACTATGCGCAAGGTGCTACTGGCGACCTTTCTTGGCTCCGCGGCGGCGCTCGCCGTCGGGGGCGCCTCAGCCAATGACGAGCTGGTCAAGATGTCGCAGAACCCGAAAGACTGGGTGATGCCGACCGGCGACTACGCCAATACCCGCTATTCCAAGCTCAACCAGATCAACGCACAGAACGTAGGCAAGCTCCAGGTGGCCTGGACCTTCTCGACCGGCGTGCTGCGCGGCCATGAAGGCGGCCCGCTGATCATCGGCAACATGATGTACGTCCACACGCCGTTCCCGAACAAGGTCTATGCCATTGACCTTTCGCAGGAGAACAAGATCGTCTGGAAGTACGAGCCGAAGCAGGATCCGAACGTCATCCCGGTGATGTGCTGCGACACCGTCAACCGCGGCCTGGCCTACGGCGACGGCAAGATCTTCCTGCATCAAGCCGACACCACCCTCGTCGCGCTCGATGTCAAGACCGGTCAAGTTGCGTGGACCGCCAAGAATGGCGATCCGAGCAAGGGCGAGACCGGCACGTCGGCCCCCATGGTCGTCAAGGACAAGGTGCTGATCGGCATCTCCGGCGGCGAGTTCGGCGTCCAGGCCCATATGTCGGCTTACGATATCAAGACCGGCAAGCTGGCATGGCGCGGATATTCGGAAGGACCGGACAACCAGCTCCTGGTCGACGACAAGACCACCGCGCTCGGCAAGCCGATCGGCAAGGATTCCAGCCTGAAGACCTGGCAAGGCGATCAGTGGAAGATCGGCGGCGGTGCCACCTGGGGCTGGATCTCCTACGATCCCGAGCTGAACCTCGTCTACTACGGATCGGGCAACCCCTCGACCTGGAATCCGAAGCAGCGTCCCGGCGACAACAAATGGTCGATGACGATCTGGGCGCGTAACCCGGATACCGGCGTCGCCAAGTGGGTCTATCAAATGACGCCCCACGACGAATGGGACTATGACGGCGTCAACGAGATGATCCTCTCGGACCAGTCGATCAACGGTCAGCCGCGCAAGCTGCTGACGCATTTCGACCGTAACGGCCTCGCCTACACCATGGACCGCACCAACGGCGAACTCCTGGTCGCCGAAAAGTACGATCCGAAGGTGAACTGGACCTCCGGCGTCGACATGGACAAGAACTCGCCGACCTACGGCCGTCCGAAGGTGCTCGACGCAGCTTCGACCGACAAGGCGGGCGAGGACGTCAACGTGAAGGGCATCTGCCCGGCCGCGCTCGGCACCAAGGACGAGCAGCCGGCAGCCTACTCGCCGGACACGCAGCTGTTCTACGTTCCGACCAACCACGTCTGCATGGACTACGAGCCGTTCAAGGTGAGCTACACCGCGGGCCAGCCCTATGTGGGTGCGACGCTCTCGATGTATCCGCCGGCGGGTGAAACCCACATGGGCAACTTCATCGCCTGGGACGGCAAGACCGGCAAGATCGTCTGGTCGAACAAGGAGCAGTTCTCGGTCTGGTCGGGTGCGCTCGCAACCGCCGGCGGCGTGGTGTTCTACGGCACGCTCGAAGGCTACCTGAAGGCGGTCGACGCCAAGTCCGGCAAGGAGCTCTACAAGTTCAAGACTCCCTCCGGCATCATCGGCAACGTCACCACCTATGAGAACGGCGGCAAGCAGTATGTCGCAGTGCTCTCCGGCGTCGGCGGCTGGGCCGGCATCGGTCTGGCGGCAGGCCTGACCGATCCGACCGCAGGTCTCGGCGCGGTCGGTGGCTACGCGGCTCTCAGCAACTACACGGCACTCGGCGGTACGCTGACCGTGTTCGCGCTGCCGAACTAGGCCCATCAGCATCGCTCCGGCGCGTGGAATAAACTCCACGCGCCGGCTCGTCTCCCCCGGGCTCCTTCGAGGATGAATCTCTTGCGTAAAATCTGCTCTGTCATTGCTGCGATGATCTTGGTTGCGTCCGGAGGAATTGCGGTCGCGGACGGTCCGGGCGATCCGACCGCCGTGAAGAAGGAAGACGACGGAAAGTGGCTCGATAAGGAAGGCACTCCGACCTACAAGATTTCCGACGGCACCGTGGACTGGTTCACCTATTCCGGATACCGGCGCTATCACTCCGACTGCCACGTCTGCCATGGACCCGACGGCATGGGCTCGACCTACGCGCCGGCGCTCAAGGATTCCGTCAAGTCCATGAGCTATGGCGACTTCCTCGGCGTTGTCGCCTCCGGTCGCAAGAACATCTCGACCGCGCAGGAGAACGTCATGCCCGCCTTCGGCGATAATCCGAACGTCGCCTGCTACATGGACGATCTGTACGTCTATCTGCGCGCCCGCTCCACCGAAGCATGGGGTCGGCAGCGTCCCTCCAAGAAGGAGGAGAAAACGGAGGCCTACACCAAGGCGGAAGACGCCTGCATGGGCCATAAATGAACGTTGCTGAGGCTGCCGAGACTACCTCTTGGCACCTTGCGAGAATTTGAGGAGCTACCAATGAAGACACGTGCCGCCGTCGCTTTCGAAGCCAAGAAGCCGCTCGAGATCGTCGAGCTCGATCTGGAAGGACCGAAGGCCGGCGAAGTCCTGGTCGAGATCAAGGCGACGGGCATCTGCCATACCGACGCCTATACGCTCGACGGCTTCGACAGCGAGGGAATTTTCCCGTCGGTCCTGGGGCATGAGGGTGCGGGCATCATCCGCGAGATCGGCCCTGGCGTGACCTCGGTGAAACCGGGTGACCACGTCATCCCGCTCTACACGCCGGAATGCCGGCAGTGCAAAAGCTGCCTCAGCCAGAAGACCAATCTCTGCACCGCGATCCGCGCGACGCAAGGCAAGGGCGTGATGCCCGACGGCACCAGCCGCTTTTCCTACAAGGGCAAGCCGGTCTATCACTACATGGGCTGCTCGACCTTCTCGAACTTCACCGTGCTGCCGGAGATCGCGGTCGCCAAGATCCGCGAGGACGCCCCCTTCGACAAGAGCTGCTACATCGGCTGCGGCGTCACCACCGGCGTCGGCGCCGTCGTCAACACCGCGAAGGTCACGCCCGGCTCCAACGTGGTCGTGTTCGGCCTCGGCGGGATCGGCCTCAACGTGATCCAGGGCGCCAAGATGGCCGGCGCGGACAAGATCATCGGCGTCGACATCAACGACTCCAAGGAGGATTGGGGCCGCAGGTTCGGCATGACCGAGTTCGTCAACCCCAAGAAGATCACCGGCGACATCGTCCAGCACCTCGTCGGCCTCACCGATGGCGGCGCCGACTACACTTTCGATTGCACCGGCAACACCACGGTGATGCGCCAGGCGCTGGAAGCCTGCCATCGCGGCTGGGGCACCTCGATCATCATTGGCGTTGCCGAATCCGGCAAGGAGATCGCCACCCGCCCGTTCCAGCTCGTCACCGGGCGCAACTGGCGCGGCACGGCCTTCGGCGGCGCCCGCGGCCGCACCGACGTGCCGAAGATCGTCGACTGGTACATGAACGGAAAGATCCAGATCGATCCGATGATCACCCACGTGCTCAAGCTCGAAGAGATCAATAAGGGCTTCGACCTCATGCACGAGGGCAAATCCATCCGTTCAGTCGTCGTCTACTAGCTCGAAAGCGTCACCCCAAGGAGGATCGACCCATGACTGTTGCACTCCATCCATCGATCGACAACGGCCTCAAACAGGGCAGCGGCAGCTTCGCCGGCGGCACGCTGGCTTGCAAATGCAAGGACCACCAGGTCAAGGTCGGCATCAAGGGCGACGTCGCCCACAATCACGCCTGCGGCTGCACCAAGTGCTGGAAGCCGCAGGGCGCGACGTTCTCCGTCGTCGCCGTGGTGCCGCGCCAGAACGTCACCGTGCTCGAGAACGGCGACAAGCTCCAGATCGTCGATCCGTCCGCGGTGATCCAGCGCTACGCCTGCAAGGCGTGCGGCACCCACATGTACGGCCGCATCGAGAACAAGGGCCACCCGTTCTACGGTCTCGACTTCATTCATCCCGAGCTGTTCCAGGAGCAGGGCTCGCAGGCGCCGCAATTCGCCGCCTTCGTCTCCTCGGTGATCGAAGCGGGCGTGAAGCCGGAGCAGATGGCGGGCATCCGTTCGCGGCTGAAGGAAATCGGGCTCGAGCCCTATGATTGCCTGTCACCGGCGCTGATGGACGCGATCGCGACCCACGTCGCCAAAGCCAAGGCTGCCTAACAAGGCCGCCTGAGCAAGGCGGTCGGACGTTCGCCATGCCCTATCCGCTCGCTGGCCTCGATCAGTGCCAGCGAGCCCGGACCCGGCCCCGAGACAGTCGCGGCGATGCCGCCGCCTCTGCAAGCTACGCGTATGCGAGCGTGATTGGCTCCCTCAGTCCTGGTCTCTGAATGACTGCGCAGCGCCGCCAACTTCCGTCTTGAAGTTCCCGGCCCCTGCGTTTCTCCCTCCCTCGACTGAGGCACCTTGCTTCGTCCGCGCAGTCTTTCTGGCGGACGAAGCTTTTTTCATCGCACCCCCTGTTTGCGAACACGCGGCCCACGCGGCGCGCTGATGCGCCCTGCTTTTGACAAACCATCGATGCAATCTTTTCCCGGTGAGAACACCCGGCTGTGAACGCCGGGCGGTGGTGATCTCTGCTACGATCGCGCCGTCACGATGCCGCACGACGTTCAATCAATTAAGAACAAAAACGGGGGAGGTATCGAGCACATCCAGACATCGCCATTGGCGTTCCTGCCTCCCTCCGGGATCTGCCCGCGCGGGACGAGGGCGGGATTAGGCACGACCCGCCGCCGACCGGCGTCGGCAAGTTTTGAATTTGGCATGCTTATGAAGAGCGAGGGACGATCATGATCAAGGTGAAGATCAACGGCCAGGAACAGAGCTGGGACGGCGACCCGGATCTCCCACTACTCTGGTTCCTGCGTGACGAGGCCGGACTGACCGGCACCAAGTACGGCTGCGGCCAGGCCCTGTGCGGCGCCTGCACCGTCATCGTCGACAAGCAGGCCGTGCGCGCCTGCATCACGTCGGTCAATGACGTCGCCGGCCGCGAGGTCACCACGATCGAAGGGCTGCATCCAACTGGCGATCATCCGGTGCAGAAGGCGTGGCGCCAGGTCAACGTACCGCAATGCGGCTTCTGCCAGGCCGGTCAGATCATGCAGGCCGCCGCGCTTCTGATGGACAACCCGAAACCCTCGCACGACCAGATCCGCGAGTCGATGTCAGGCAACATCTGCCGCTGCGGCTGCTACCAGCGCATCGAGAACGCGGTCCATCTCGCATCGACGGGGGTGTGACATGAATTTCATCGACAATCCCGGCAAGCTCCATAGCTTCCAAAAACGTGGCTTCGAAAAGAACATCAAGGTCGAGAAGGTCTCGCGCCGTAGCATCCTGAAGGGGCTCGGCATCACCGGCGGCTTCGTGCTCGCCGCACCCGTGATGTCGCGCCAGGCATTGGCCTACGAGACCGGCGCCGGCAAGATGCCGCACGGTGTCGTGGTGGATCCGCGCGTGTTCGTTTCGGTCGCGCCCGACGGCATCGTGACCATCGTGGGTCACCGTTCGGAAATGGGCACCGGCGTCCGCACCAGCCTGCCGCTGATCGTGGCCGAGGAGATGGAAGCCGACTGGTCCAGGGTCAAGGTGCAGCAAGCCCATGGCGACGAGGTCAAGTTCGGCAACCAGGACACCGACGGCTCGCGCAGCACGCGGCATTATCTGATCCCGATGCGCCAGATTGGCGCCTCGGCCCGCACCATGCTGGAGCAGGCCGCGGCGAAGCGCTGGGGCGTGCCGGCGACCGAGGTCAAGGCGGTCAATCACGAGGTCGTCCACAGCGCTAGCGGCCGCAAGCTCGGCTTCGGCGAGCTCGCTGCCGACGCCGCCAAGGAATCGGTGCCCAGCATCGAAGGCCTCAAGCTGAAGGATCCCAAGAATTTCCGGTATCTCGGCAAGGGCCAGGTCGGCATCGTCGATCTCCACGACATCACCACCGGCAAGGCGCATTACGGCGCCGATGTGCGGCTGCCGGGCATGAAATATGCCGTGATCGCGCGCCCGCCGGTAACCGGCGGCAAGCTGGTCTCGTTCGATCCCGATGCGGCGCTGAAGGTCCCCGGCGTCGAGAAAGTGCTGAAGGTTCAAGGCTGGCCGTGGCCATCAAAGTTCCAGCCGCTCGGCGGCGTCGCCGTGATCGCGCGCAACACCGGCGCGGCGATCAAGGGCCGGGATGCGTTGAAGCTGGTCTGGGACGATGGTCCCAACGGCAAATACGACTCCGTCGCCTACCGTAAGGAGCTCGAGGAAGCCTCGCGCAAGCCGGGCCTCGTCTTGCGCAAGGAGGGCGATGCGGACGCTGCCCTGAAGGGCGCCGACAAGGTGATCGTCGGCGAGTACTACGTCCCGCATCTTGCTCATGTCAGCATGGAGACGCCGGTGGCGGTCGCCGACGTCAAGGGCGACAAGGCGGAGATCTGGGCGCCGGTGCAGAGCCCCGGCGGCACCCGCGAGGACGTCGCCAAGACGCTCGGCATTCCCGAGGGCAACGTCACCGTCAACGTCACGCTTCTCGGCGGCGGTTTCGGACGCAAGTCGAAATGCGACTTTGCGCTCGAGGCCGCGCTGCTCTCGAAGGAGCTCGGCGCACCGGTGAAGGTGCAGTGGACGCGCGAGGACGACATCCATAACGGCTTCCTGCATACCGTCTCGGTCGAGCGGATCGAGGCCGGCCTCGACAAGAGCGGCAAGGTGGTCGCCTGGCGCCATCGCAGCGTGGCCCCCAGCATCGCCTCGACGTTCGCTGCCGGGACCGTGCACCAGGCCCCGTTCGAGATCGGCATGGGCCTCGTCGACATGCCGTTCGAGATCGCCAACATCTCGTGCGAGAATCCGGAAGCCGCGGCGTTCACCCGCATCGGCTGGTTCCGCTCGGTCTCGAACATCCCGCGCGCCTTCGCGGTGCAATCAATGGTCGGCGAGATCGCGCAAGCGACCGGCCGCGACCAGAAGGAGACGCTGCTCGCGCTGATCGGAAGCCCGCGCATCGTCAAACCGGAGGTGAAAGACCTCTGGAACTACGGCGAGCCCCAGGAGAGCTACCCGATCGACACCGCGCGCCTGCGCAAGGTGGTCGAACTGGTCGCTGAGAAGGGTGAGTGGGGACGCAAGGTACCGAAGGGCCACGGCCTTGGCATCGCGGTGCACCGCAGCTTCGTCAGCTACATCGCGACCATCGTCGAGGTCGCCGTCGACGACAAGGGCAAGCTGACGGTGCCACGGGTCGACACGGCGATCGATTGCGGCACCTATGTCAACCCCGAGCGCATCGCCTCGCAGATCGAAGGCGCGGCGATCATGGGGCTGAGCCTTGCCAAATACGGCGAGATCACCTTCAAGGATGGCAAGGTGCAGCAGAAGAACTTTGACGACTTCCAGGTCGTCAGGATGGATGAATCTCCTGTGGTGACCAACGTCTACATCGTGCCGCCCGGACCCGACACGCCGCCGAGCGGCGTCGGCGAGCCCGGTGTTCCGCCATTCGCACCGGCGCTGATCAATGCGATCTTCGCGGCGACCGGAAAACGCATCCGCTCGCTTCCGATCGGCAAACAATTGGAAGCGTGAGACGGAACAGAGGCGCGAGACGGAACACAAGCGGTCTCGCCCCGTTTCCATCGATCTGACAGGAGCAGATCGATGACAAATATCTCAAAGGCGCTCGCAGTCTCGTTGCTGTCGGGCGCCTTTCTTGTGACGGCCTCCGGCGCATTCGCCCAGAGCAACACGACGCCGCCGGCCACCGCGACACGCCCCACCGCGCCGGACCAGAACTCGCTGCCCAACGCCGCCCCGCCTGCCTCCACCACCCAGACCACCGGACAGCACAATCCGGATCCCAAGGTTCGCGAGATGAACCAGAAGGAAAAGGACAAGGTGGAGCGTCAGGGGAAATAGCCTTCGCGTCTGCGCATTGATGCGCCCTCTCCCCCTGCGGGAGAGGGCAGCGACGCTGGCTGACACGAGCTCACTTGGGTGAGGGGTTGTCTCGGCGAGTCCACCTCGCGATGAGAGCGCGGATAGAACCCCTCATTCGGCGCTTCGCGCCACCTTCTCCCACAAGGGGAGAAGGGAAGTAAGCGCGTTCGACGCCTTCCATCGCAAAAATGCGGCGGACGTTGCCGTCCGCCGCATTCGCCACCCCCCTGCTGCTCCGCTTCTTTCGATCCGCCGCGGAGCTACTTCTTCAGCGCGAACACCCAGATGACGCCGCCTTGCGGCACGTTGGCTTCGATGCCGATGTTGTTGGTAACCAGCGCGTCCTGGATGCGTTGCGCGTCGACGCCCCATCCCGACTGGATCGCGATGTATTGGGTGCCGTCGATCTCATAGGACACCGGCATGCCCATGATGCCGGAGTTGGTCTTCTGCTCCCACAGGAGCTCGCCGGTCTTGGCGTTGAAGGCGCGGAAGTTGCGGTCATTGGTGCCGCCGACGAAGATGAGATCGCCCGCGGTCGCCGTCACCGAGCCGAACAGCTGCGACTTCGGGAAGTTGTGTTGCCACACCTTCTTGCCCGTAGTGGGATCCCAGGCCTGCAGCTCGCCGAAATGATCCGCGCCCGGCTTCTTCTTCAGGCCGATGTCTTCCGGCTTGGTGCCGAGCCAGAGCTCACCCGGCTTGAGGGCGACTTTCTCGCCGGTGAACCCGCCGCAGAAATTCTCGTTGGCGGGCACGTAGACGAGGCCGGTCTTCTGGCTGTAGGCCGCCGACGGCCAGTCCTTGCCGCCCCACAGCGACGGACAGAACTCGACGCGCTTGCCGATCACCGGCTTGTGCGCGGGGTCGACGATCGGCTTGCCGCTCTCGGGCTCGATGCCCTTCCAGACGTCGGTCGAGACGAACGGCCAGCCGGCGACGTAGTTGATCTTGGTCGGCGTGCGCTCGAGCACCCAGAAGATCGCGTCGCGGCCCGGATGGACCAGGCTCTTGATGTTGCGGCCATCGCGTTGCAGGTCGATCAGCATCGGCGCATCGACCTCGTCCCAGTCCCAGGAATCGTTCTGGTGGTACTGGTGATAGGTCTTGATCTTGCCGGTACTCGGATCGAGCGCAAGCACAGAGGAGGTATAGAGGTTGTCGCCGGGATGGGTCTCGCCGGGCCATGGCGCGGCGTTGCCGACGCCCCAATAGATCGTCTTGGTCTCCTTGTCGTAATTGCCGGTCATCCAGGCCGAGCCGCCGCCGTTCTTCCAATCGTCGCCCTGCCAGGTGTCATGGCCCGGCTCGCCTTCGCCTGGAATGGTGAAGGTTCGCCACAGCTCCTTGCCGTCCTTGGCATCATAGGCCGCGATATAGCCGCGCACGCCGAACTCGCCGCCGGAGCCGCCGACAATGACCTTGCCGTCGACGACCAGCGGCATCAGGGTCATGTACTGACCCTTCTTGTAGTCCTGCACCTTGGTGTCCCACACCACCTTGCCGGTCTTGGCATCGAGCGCGACGACGTGGTCGTCCGTGGTGGCGAGGTAGAGCTTGTCCTCCCAGAGGCCAACGCCGCGGCTGGTCGGGTGCAGCTGGAACAGATCGTCGGGGAGCTGCCGCTTGTAGCGCCAGTATTCGTCGCCGGTCTTGGCGTTGAGCGCGATCACCTGTCCCATCGGGGTCGCCACGAACATCACGCCGTTGTTGACGATCGGCGGCGCCTCGTGGCCTTCGACGACGCCGGTGGCAAAGGTCCAGACCGGCGTGAGATTCTTCACGTTGGAGGTGTTGATCTGATCGAGCGGGCTGTAGCCGTGCCCGTCATAGGTGCGCCGATAGAGCATCCAGTTGTTTGGCTCCGGATTCTCCAGCCGCTGTGCGGTGACCGGTGCGTAATTCTCGATCGGACCTGACACGGCGGCGGTCGAGGCGAGGCAGGTGAAGGCGACGAAGCCGGACAGGTACCATTGCTTCCTGGTCATGGACGTTCCCCTTTTCATCCGTTTGAATTCTTGTGTTGAATTCTTGTCGTTCGTCCCGTCGTCCGCCCAACGGCGGATACGACCTCTCGTGACGCGAGCGTTGGCCCGCACCGTCCGTCATCCTGGCTGCGCGCCACCTACCTTTCCGATGAAATTGCCGGCGACGCTGAGCGAGCCGTCAGCGAGCGCCAACGGCAGCGCCGCGAGCCGTCGCGGCGCCGGGCCGAACACGACCTGTGCGCCCGCACGAGGATCGTATTCGGAGTTGTGACACATGCACTTGAACACCTCCTTGTCGCCGACATCGCTCTTCACCCAGGCGGTGACGGGACAGCCGGCATGCGAGCAGATCGCCGAATAGGCGATGATGCCGTCGACGGCGCGCGCGGCCGTCTTCTCGTCAAGCTCGGCGGGATCGAGCTTGATGATCAGGATCTCGTTGAGCCGGGAGGCGCTGCGCACCACCGATGTCTTGGGATCCTTCGGCCAGGCATGCACCGGCGGTCCGCCGGCCGGCAGGTCGGCCGCGGTGATGGGCTTTCCCTCCTTGTCGCCTTCGGAGAAGACGAGCACATCGCCCTTCTGCGGCCGTTCGTCGGACCCGGGCGGATCCTCGCCCGCGTGCGCAGACGCGGAGCAACCGAGGCAGGCGGTGGTGGCGAGCGCGCCAAGCAGGATCGTTCGCCGCGTCTGCTCGGCACAGGCGTCGGCTTCGGGTTTCCCAGGATTCTCGGACGGTGATGAATTGGTTGTGAACGATGCGCGGGACATGTTCACAAGCAGGCACTGGAACTCTGCCGAAAACAAGGCGAAGAGTTGGCACCGCAGTGCATCAATGTGGCTTTGCTCGCGTTGATTGAACAACGATGAACGTGTTCAAGCGCCTTTTCACAATTCAACGTCGCGCCGCGCGAGCGGCATGATGATTTTGCAGATCAGACCGATGATGTTGGAATTGGTGCAACGCGCTATTCGTCGCGCTGCGCAAACGCAGCGCGACGACCCTGCATGTTTTGCAGGCAGCCGGTCGTCGTCAGGACCTGAGCACGTGGCGCGGCGCGGCGATAGAACCGGAGACGGTGGCCGATGCCATCTCAAAACTGTCGGCGATGCGGCGCGCTTTGTCGATGAACAGGCTAGCTGCTGGCGGCGGGCAGACCTCGCGCGCGGTCTGCTCGAACAGATCGAGCCAGCGGTCGAAATGATCGCCGACCAGGCTCAGCGGTAAATGCGCCCGCATTGGCGAGCCGTGATAGCGGCCGCTCATCAGCACGACCGAGGACCAGAAATCTCTGAGCTTGGCGAGATGCTCGTCCCAGTTCTGCACGATCCCGAACACCGGGCCCAGCCGTGCATCTTCGCGCACGCGGCCATAGAAGCGGGTGACGAGTTCCCCGATCATCTCTTCGGTAATCCCGGTGCGCTCGATCGCATCCTGGGTCAACAGGTTCCGCCGCGCGGCCGCCGCCTCGCGCTCGGCCTTCAGTCGATCCGACATATCCTTCGTTTTCCGTTCGTTGTTCCCGCGTTCCCGCGAGCCGCCCGTTCGACATTGTCAGGCCAAATGCGCCCGACATCTTTGTCCTGGCGCAAATTGCGGGATTGGGCCGCGGCGTTTCGAGCCCGGCACCTGCTCCTTGATCAGTATCGTAGAGTGGGCAAAGGCGCACTTGCGCCGTGCCCACCATCAGTCCGATACGGCCACGGAACGTGGGCACGCTTCGCTTTGCCCACCCTACGGAACCGTCTTTGTCGCGATGACAGATCACGTACCGTAGCTGTAGAAGCCCTGCCCGGTCTTGCGGCCGAGATGGCCTGCATCGACCATCTCCTTGAGCAGCGGCGCTGGCCTGTATTTAGGATCGTTGAAGCCCTTGTAAAAGACCTCCATCACCGAAAGCATGGTGTCGAGCCCGACGAGATCGGCCAGAGCCAGCGGCCCGATCGGATGGTTGCAACCAAGCTTCATGCCAGCATCGATCTCTTCCGCGGTCGCAATCCCCTCCTGGAGCGCGAAGATCGCCTCGTTGATCATCGGGCACAGGATGCGGTTGACGGCAAAGCCCGGGCTGTTCTTGGCGGTGATCGCCACCTTGCCGACGCGCTTGGCGAAATCGAGGGCCTTGGCGTGGGTGTCGTCGGAGGTCTGCAGGCCGCGGATCAACTCCAGCAGCGCCATCACCGGCACCGGGTTGAAGAAGTGCATGCCGATGAAGCGGTCAGGACGATCGGTCGCCGCAGCGAGCTTCGTGATCGAGATCGACGAGGTGTTGGTCGCAAGCAGCGTTCGCGGCGACAAGGTCGCGCAGAGATCCTTCAGGATCTTGACCTTGAGCTCCTCGTTCTCGGTTGCGGCCTCGATGACGAGATCGCAATCGGCAAGCTTCGCCCGGTCGGTGGTGCCGGTGATGCGCTTGAGCGCCGCCTCGCGATCAGCCGCCGACATCTTCTCCTTCTTGACCAGACGCTCGAGACTGCCGCCGACGGTCGACAGCCCGCGGTTCACCGCCGCATCGGAAATGTCGACCATCACGACCGAGAGCCCGGCCGCCGCGCAGACCTGCGCGATACCATTCCCCATGGTCCCTGCCCCGATGATGCCAACGGTCTGGATCATTGCTCCATATCCTTCATCCTTGCGGCCCCGCCGACACGGCACGGCCCATTATTCCCTGCATCAGGCTCTAGCACCGCCGAGGGGCGCCTGCGACCTGATCCTGCCTCTCCTTAAAGCATCCACGGCGGGAATAAAGCCGCCGACGGGCGCGAAACGGCCGATTTGGCCGCATGGCGCGTAATTTGCCCCAAAATTGCGTCCCTGCCCGGCCGGGACAGCGGCCTCCCTCAATCGGACGACGCGGCGGAGCTGACGGCGTGGTGTAGTCGGCGCGCAATGGCCACCGCGAATGCCTCGCGACGCAATTGTGAGATCGACCACATCGGCTTCGTGCCCCACCTGTTAGCCTCGCGCAAATGAAGACACATATTGCACTTCCCATCATCCTCGCCGCTCTGCTCGTCGCAACGCCAGGCTTGGCAGCCGAGACCAGAGGAGCCGGCTCAACCTTCGTTTCGCCCGTGATGGCGAAATGGACCGACGCATATAAGGCCAAGACCGGCAACGTCGTCAGCTATCAAGCGGTCGGCTCCGGCATCGGCCTCAGCCTGATCAAAAAGGAAGCCGTCGATTTCGGTGCCAGCGATATGCCGCTCGACCCCAGGGAGTTGGACAGGCTCGGCCTGATGCAATTCCCGATCGTCATCGGAGGCGTCGTGCCAGTGGTCAATATCGACGGCGTCAAGCCCGGCCAGATCCGCTTCACCGGGCAGGTGCTTGCCGATATCTATCTCGGCAAGCTCAGATCCTGGAGCGATCCGGCGATCGCCGCGATCAACCCCGACGTCAGATTGCCGAACGCTGCGATCACGGTGGTCCATCGCATCGACGGCTCCGGCACGACATTCAACTGGTCGAACTACCTGTCGAAGGTCAGCCCGCAGTGGAAAGCCAGCGTGGGCGAAGGCACCTCCGTCGAGTGGCCGCTTGGCCTCGGCGGCCGCGGCAATGATGGTGTCGCCTCGCTCGTCGGTCTCATACCCGGCGCGATCGGCTATCTCGAATATACTTATGCGCTGCAACGGCTCGACCGGATTTCCTTTGGAATCGTGCAGAACAGCGCCGGCAATTACGTCGTGCCCGACGCCGCATCTTTTCAGGCGGCGGCATCAAGCGCGGACTGGAAGGCGGAGAAGGATTTCCATCTCGTGCTCACCGACGCGCCCGGCGAAGACGCCTACCCGATCACGGCGACGACCTTCGTGCTGATGCCGAAGGCGCCGAAATCACCGGAACGATCGACAGCCGCCATCGACTTCGTCCGCTGGTCGCTGGAAAACGGAAAATCCGAGGCCCAGACGCTCAACTATGTCCCGCTCCCGCCTGCCTTGATCGACCAGATCGAACGCTATTGGCAGCAGAGCATCGGGGCAGCCCCCACGGTCTCGGCATCGGCTAGCGTGAAGCGCTGAACAGCGACGGCGGCCTGTCAATCGAGATTGGCTCTCCGCATGCCAATCTCGATTGACAGGCCGCCGTTATTTCAATAATCGTTGAAATATGGAAAAGACGGACGCCGTCGCGGCGCTTGCCGCGCTTGCTCAGGACAATCGCCTCGATGTTTTCCGCCTGCTGGTGCAAGCCGGCCCCGAAGGCCTGACCGCCGGCGCGGTGGCCGAGGCGCTGGATCTCGCCCCCAACACGCTGACCTTCCATTTCGACCGGCTACGGATGGCCGGGCTCGCGACCGTCCGTCGCGAGGGGCGTTCGATGATCTATGCGGCGCGGTTCGAGACCATGAATTCGCTGGTCGGATTCCTGACCGAAAACTGCTGCGGCGGGGTGTCATGCGCTCCGGCAAAGCCTTCGAAACCGGCGCGGAAGCGCAGCAAAGTGCCAGCCTGAAAGGACAGACCATGAAGCGCCTGCACGTTCACGTGTCCGTCGAGGATCTCTCCCATTCCATCGGATTCTACTCCGCCCTGTTTGCCAGCGAGCCCTCGGTCGTGAAGTCCGACTATGCCAAATGGATGCTAGACGACCCCCGCGTGAATTTTGCGATCTCGACGCGCGGACGCGCGGCTGGGCTCGATCATCTCGGCATCCAGGTCGAGACCGGCGAGGAGCTCCAGGAGGTCTATGCCCGACTGCGCAAGGCCGGCGGCAACGTCGTCGAGCAAGGGCAGACCACCTGCTGCTATGCCAAGTCGGAAAAGTCGTGGATCGATGATCCGGCCGGCATCGCCTGGGAAACCTTCCACACCACGGGCGAGAGCACCGATTACGGCGACGGCAGCGGCGAGAACCAGGCGCGGGTCGCGCATGAGAAACCGGAGCAGCAATCGGCCTGCTGCGCGCCGCAGGCGGCGCCGGCAACCTCGCGGGCCTGCTGCTGAGCACGAGGGCATCTGCAATGGACGCGATCATCTACCACAATCCCGATTGCGGCACGTCACGCAACACGCTCGCCATGATCCGGCATGCCGGTATCGAGCCGCACGTGATCGAATATCTGAAAACGCCGCCGTCGCGGGCATTGCTGCAGCAGCTCGTCGCGCGCATGGGGATTTCGGTGCGCGAGGCGGTTCGCGAAAAAGCGGCGCCCTATGCGGAGCTCGGGCTCGCCAATCCGGCGCTGACGGACGATCAGCTGCTCGACGCGATGATGGCGCATCCAATCCTGATCAACCGGCCGATCGTGGTGACGCCGAAAGGCGTCAGGCTCTGCCGCCCCTCCGAGCTCGTGCTGGATCTGCTGCCGCCGCAGCGGGGCGAATTCGTCAAGGAAGACGGCGAGCGCGTCAGACTGGATCGCGACGCCTGATGCCGAGCCTTGCACAGCGCGCCTTCGCCGAGTGGCTCGGGACGGCGTTCCTGCTTGCTGCGGTGGTCGGCTCCGGGATCATGGCGCAGAAGCTCTCGGGCGGAAACGTCGCTCTGGCGCTGCTGTGCAATACGATCGCCACGGGCGCAATCCTGGTGGTGCTGATCCTGATCTTCGCTCCGATATCGGGGGCTCATTTCAATCCGGCGGTCACGCTCGCATTCGCCTTGCGCGGCGAAACGACGTGGACGGACGCGGCGACCTACGCCATCGCCCAGATCGCCGGCGCGGTCGCGGGTGTCGGGATCGCGCACCTGATGTTCGAGCTTCCTGTCCTCCAGCTTTCCCTCACGGCCCGCACCGGAGCCGGACAATGGCTGGCCGAGGCTGTAGCCACCTTCGGTCTGCTCTCGACGATCTTTGGCGTCGGGCACCGGACCAACACCGCCGTGCCTTACGCTGTCGGCCTCTATGTCACGTCGGCGTATTGGTTCACCTCGTCCACCTCGTTCGCCAACCCCGCGGTCACTATCGCCCGCTCGCTGTCCGATACGTTCGCGGGTATTGCCCCACAAGGCATGCCGGCTTTCATTGCCGCCCAGTTCATCGGCGCGGTTCTCGCCGTTCTGCTCGCGCGCTGGCTTTGGGCCCCCGAAAGGCAAAGCTCCCGTCGGATCGTGTCAGAAGAGCCTGCATAACGCGGCGCCAGCCGCATTTTTTGAATTGAATCGCGTTTCCAAACCGTTCCTCCCGGGTATTCTGTGGATGTCAGCAAGACTCGCAGGAACCGGTCAGTGAAGCCGCTACGAACACCCGATATCGACGATCAGGAGGCATTCCGCCCGGCGCCGAAGCGTCAGGCCGCATGAACGACTTCGCACGATCCGTTGGCGCGGCGCTCTCGCTGATCGGCGAAGCCGACGCCGAGCTGCTCGGCATCGTCGCATTGTCGGTGCGCGTCAGCCTGACCGCGAGCGTCCTTGCCCTGCTGATCGGTGCACCGATCGGGGCCTTGCTGGCGATCACGCGTTTCCGCGGGCGGCAGGTGATCATCGTGCTGACCAATGCGCTGCTCGGCCTTCCGCCGGTCGTGGTCGGGCTCGCGCTCTATCTTCTGCTGTCGCGGTCAGGCCCGCTCGGGGCGGCGGGACTGTTGTTCACGCCCGCCGCCATGGTGATCGCGCAGACGCTGCTCGCCACCCCGATCGTGGTGGCGCTGGTGCACCGGCCGGCGAGCCTGCTGTGGGCGGAATATGGCGATCTGGCACGGATCGACGGGCTGTCGATCTTCCGCTGCATGGCGCTGCTGTACGCGCTGGGCCGGACCTCGCTGCTGACAGCTTTTCTCGCGGCCTTCGGGCGCGCCATCGCCGAGGTCGGTGCCATCATCATCGTCGGCGGCAACATCCGCGGCTTCACGCGCACGATGACGACCGCGATCGCGCTGGAGACCAGCAAGGGCGATCTGCCGCTGGCACTCGGGCTCGGCCTGATCCTGCTCGCGCTCAGCGTCGCGGTGTCGACCATCGCCTTCCTGCTAGTGGGACGCGTTGGGGAAAAATAGCTGCTCGCCGCCAACCTTGTATCCGGCGATCGCCTCCTGCCCCTTCGATGACACGAGCCAGTCGATGAAGGCCTGCCCATCCTTCGCCTTCACATTCGGGTGCTTCTCGGGATTCACCAGCATGACGCCGTACTGGTTGAACAGCCGCTTGTCGCCCTCCGTCAGGATGGCGAGCTCGCCGCGATTCTTGAACGACAGCCAGGTGCCGCGGTCCGACAGAACATAAGCGTTCGACGACGACGCCATGTTCAGCGCCGGGCCCATGCCCTGGCCGATCTCACGATACCAGCTGTCCTTGCCGGCACTGATGTCGACGCCCGCCTCCTTCCACAGCCGGAGCTCGGCCGCATGCGTGCCGGATTTGTCGCCGCGCGAGATGAACGGTGCCTTCGCCGCGGCTATCTTGCGCAGCGCATCCGTGACGTCCTTGCCGCCGGCGATCTTCGCCGGATCGCTTTTGGGCCCGACAACGACGAAGTCGTTGTACATGACGTCGAAGCGCTTCACGCCCTGTCCTTTGGACATGAACTTGTCTTCGGCGGCCCGGTCGTGGACGAACACCACGTCGGCATCGCCGCGCCGCCCGATATCCAGCGCCTGTCCGGTGCCGACGGCAACGACCTTCACGCTGATGCCCTCGTCCTTCGAGAACAGCGGCAGCAGATGGCCGAACAGGCCCGACTGTTCCGTCGACGTGGTCGAGGCCACCGTGATGGTGCGATCCTGCGCGAACGCGATGGTGGACCAGAGCAGCACCGCTCCGATGGCGACAATCTTCCTCATGCGTCGTCCCCCACAAACAATGACGGTCCTGAATAGCCGATGGCGATGGCGACGGGAACCCCGACATTCGGCCGCAGAGAGTTGAAGCGATGGCGTCAAATCGGCAGGAACGCCGAGGCCGCAGGCGGATTGTCCGGAGATGTCATGTCAAGGAGAATCCCATGAAAAAGATCATTCTGGCATCCGCATGCATCATGGCGCTGGCGACCGGTAGCGCCTTCGCGCAGACACAACCGGCTCCCGGCGCCTCCGGTCAAGGCGACGTCGGCCCCTCCTCGCGCGGCCCCGCGACCAAGGGAATGACGACCGGCAAGTCGTCGAACATGCAGAACGAGGCGAGTGACAGCAAGGGCGCGCAATCGCCGTCGGCCGGCGGCACCAACACGAATAACATGGGCAGCCAGGCCGGCGGCGGCGGCGCAGGCGGCGGCAGCGGCGGCGCCGGCAAGTAGTCGGAAGAGCGAAAATCCCGGAGGGGATCATCGTCCCCTCCCACAGGCCGATAGGCGTCGATCAACGGCCGGGGCAATATCTCATCACGCTGCGGATCCCCTGCGGCTCTGGCTCCTTCATCCATCCGATGTCCCTGGCCAGCCAAAGCTTGTCGTCGCCGATGACATAGGCGAACGTCATGGTGTCGAAGCCTCTCGGATTGCGGACAGTGACCTCGCCGCAGGCCACCTCGATCGAACGGCCCTGCGGGTCGGATGCGGGACTGGTCCAGGAAATGTGGATTTCCGCATTCGGCGGGATCAAATGAGCGGCGATCTTTGGAGTGAGATCATCTGCCGAGGCAGGTGCGCAGATCAATGCGGCGAGGACCGCAGCCGGATATATCTTGCGGATCACGTCTTTTCTCCTTCGCTTTCGAAGGAAGCGTATCCATGATCGGTGCCGCAGCTCTGTGGGAGCGGTCACATTGGCAGTCGGTGCGCGGCGGCCTGGTGACAACCGCAGTTTCTCGATGATGCCTGACACATCATGCAGCGGCCGGCGCGCCCGATGCTTGGATGTTCTGCAATTGGTCCCGTCTACATTGACAGGGGTGTGACGGCCGGGGCAGTTTTTCACATTGCTGGCGAATCAGCGATTGCCTCACGCCGAGTACCTCTTGGACAACTCCCAGTGCTTTCGAGACTGATATCGTTGCTGCGCCGCATCCCCGCGGTGAAATGGGCGTTCACCCGGCTTCGGCCCTTGCCGCAGGGCGGCAGCATCGACGGCGCGGCGGTCGTCGCGGAACAGCCCGTCATCGTTACTGACAGTGCTGACGCTCTTCCGGCTCTCGACACCGGCATCGGCACTGATCCACTGCGCAGCGACGCCGCGGTCGCGGAGGACGACACCGCCCGCCCTGTCATCGCGGAAGCAGCAGCCGATATCGC
Organism: Bradyrhizobium sp. WSM2793; assembly: GCF_000379585.1. Taxonomy (NCBI): domain Bacteria; kingdom Pseudomonadati; phylum Pseudomonadota; class Alphaproteobacteria; order Hyphomicrobiales; family Nitrobacteraceae; genus Bradyrhizobium; species Bradyrhizobium sp. WSM2793. Next base: position 69,460 of record NZ_KB902796.1, read on the forward strand.
CGGCAGCGACGAGTCCCTGCAGCAGTCGCCGACAGAGGTCGAGCCGGTCGTCGTGGCAGAGGTCTTGGCCTCGGACGAGGTCATCAGCGAAACGGTCGATGGTTCCAAACCAGTCGATGTTCCTGAACCCGTCATCGACAATGATCCGCCTGTAGAGGTCTCGACGAAGCTCGAGTCCGTCGCCACGGAAGCGGTAGCGGCCATCGACATCGAGGACGAGCCGGCCAAAGGCGCTAAGCCCGTCATCAGCAGCGATCCATCTCCCGAGCTCGCGGCCGACGTTGAGCCTGATGTCGTGGAGGAGACCTCGTCCAATCTCGAGGTCGTTTCAGTTGAGGTCGCTTCGGTCGAGGTCGCTTCGGTTGACGCTCCCGCTCTCGTCGTTGCCGACGATCCCTCCATTGTTGCCGCCGTGGATGTCGAGCCTGTTGTAGACGACACCCAGGTCACGCTTGCCGATCCCGACGTCTCGGCGGAGCCTGTCGCTGAAGACAGCATCGACAGCGATCCCACCTGCGACACCGCGGTGGCGATCGAACCGATCGCTGCAAGCGATCCTGCCCCCCTCGCCGCGGAGGACTCTTCCGCCGACGCCATCTTGGTCACGCATGATGAGCCGGCTCCGGCTCTCGCAGCTCCCACTGAGGAGATTCGCAGTGCGCCGAAACTTCGCGCGAAAGCAACGGAACCTGCCGATCGCGCCGCGCTGATCCGGCAGCGCTGGGCCGAAAGCGGAATCAGGATGTGGAACCCCCGCCTTCACGGCACCGGCGAAGCCACGCTGAACATCCAGGGCAGCGTCGGGCTGCTGCCGCCTGCACCCGGCGAGACGATGCCGCGCTACGACAAGCTGGAATTCAAGATGCTCGGCGGACAGATCGTCTGTGAGGGCGTCATCGTCGAGGCCCCCGCGCAGGCGAGCCACCGCAGCTTCACCCGGCTCGCCGAGCCAGGGAAGCTCGACCGGATTCGCGAACCGGTGCGGGAACGCCAGGCCGCTCTGGCCTGATCCTTTCCACTGCAAGCGCCGTCACGTTTGTGCTACGCTGAGGTTTCCCGAACATGGGAGATCGCATGCCTGCAAAGCTGTTGCGACTGATCGTGATCGCCGCCGTCTGCGTCTCGCAAGGAGCCTTCGCGGCGTCCAACAAGCGGCCTCACCACACGCCCGCCACCGATCCAGCCGCGCCCTCCAAGGCGGACCGGCTCTCCTCCTCGCGCGGCGAGACCATCCTCAACACGCCCGGCCAGACCACCGTGCTGACGCGAGAAGTCCTCGACGACATGAACGCGAGGAGCCTCCGCGATGCCATGCGCTCGACCGCCGGCGTCACGGTCGGACGCTAGAGCGGAATGGCATTAGGCTGAATCGTTTCCCGCGGCGGCTCGTTCACCGCTCCCGCTTGCGGGAGAGGTCGGCGAGTTCCGGGCGATGCAAAGCATCGTTGCGCCGAAGCGCATGGTTAGCAGAACGTAGCGGCGGCTTTTGCAGGACTTCGCCGCCGATATGCCTGCCGACGCGGCCCCGTATCGTTAACACGGCCTCACCCTTGCACGCGTCCGGAAATTCTGCGGTAGCGTGCAACCCTGTGCTGGTCTTTCGCGCAGGACCCGATCTAACGCGCCCTTTACCCACGCTATGCAACATCGCCGGCAATTTCAGGGATCCGGGGCTCGTATTTCAATGCCTGTTGCCGATTTGAAGTCTCACTTCGCCGCCGCAATGCGGCTGTTTCGCGTGCCCGCCGACAATCCTGAGCTGACGCGCGCGCAGTTCGACGCCTTCTCCAAGCAGATCCCGCTGCTCTACTTCATCCTGATCACCAACACGATCGCGGTCGCATATACCTATGTGCCGCTGGCGCCGGCCTCGCTCAGCATGATCGTGCCGGGCGCGTTGGTCGCGGTGGCGGGCTATCGGACCTTCTGGTGGCTGCGGCAGCGCCACCTCGTCCGCAGCGACGCCGACATCCTGCGAAATCTGCGTCTCACCAACTGGATCGCGGCCCCGATCGCGGCGGGCTTCACCATCTGGTCGTTCGCCCTCTATCCCTACGGCGATCCCTTTGCCAAGAGCCAGGTCGCTTTCTACATGGCGGTGACCGTGATCGGCTGCATCTTCTCGCTGATGCATCTGCGTTCGGCCGCACTGATCGTGACTCTCGTCGTCGACGTGCCCTACGTCGTGTTCTACTTCGCCACCGGCGAGCCGACGCTGGAGGCGATGGCCGTCAACAATTTGCTGGTCACCGGCGCGATGGTGACGGTGCTGACCATCTACTACCGGGACTTCGCCGATCTCGTCGCCAGCCGCAAGTCGCTGCTGGCACAGCAAGCGGCGACCCAGGCGCTCTCGGACGAGAACTTCCGCCTTGCCAATCTCGATTCCCTCACCGAGCTGCCGAACCGCCGCCGCTTCTTCGCCGAGCTGTCGAGCGCCTTTGCCGACGCCGAGCGCAGGAACGTTCGCGTCGCGGTCGGCATCATCGACCTCGACGGCTTCAAGCCGATCAACGACAATTACGGCCACAGCGTCGGCGACCGCGTGCTGATCGAGGCGGGCCGCCGCATCCGCGAGATCTGCGAGGGCTTCGGCCCGCAACGCGTGGAATTCGCCCGGCTCGGCGGCGACGAGTTTGGCCTCGTCGTCTGTGGTGACCCCGACGATGCCGATCTGGCACGGCTTGGCGAACGCATCGGCGGGCAGGTCAAGCTGCCTTACCAGCTCGACACCGCGCACACCGGGTTGTCCTGCTCGATCGGGTTTGCGCTGTTTCCGGACTCCGCGACGACGTCGGAAGCTCTCTATGAATGTGCCGACTATTCGCTTTATCACGCCAAGCGCCATCAGCGCGGCCGCACCGTAATCTTCTCGGGCGAGCTCGAGGCCGAAATCCGGAGCCGCGGCGTGATCGAGAATTTGTTGCGCACCTCCGATTTTGGCGCCGAGATGGAGCTGGTGTTCCAGCCGATCGTCGACGCCATGAGCGAGCACACTGCCGGTTTCGAGACGCTGGCGCGCTGGCACAGCCCCCGTCTCGGCTGGGTGTCCCCCGCCGACTTCATTCCTGCCGCCGAGCGCATCGGCCTGATCCGGCCACTGACGCAGACGCTGCTGGCCCGCGCGCTCGCGACCGCCAAGACCTGGCCCGACGACATCCGCCTGTCGTTCAACCTGTCTGCGCACGACGTCTGCGCGGCCGAAGGCATCCTGCCGCTGATCTCGATCATCGAGAAAAGCGGCCTGTCGCCGCGCCGGATCGATTTTGAGATCACCGAGACCGCCGTCACCTTCGATTTCGTGCGCGCGCAGCAGTCGATCGCGACGCTGAAGGCGATGGGCTGCGGCATTTCGCTGGATGATTTCGGCACGGGCTATTCGTCGCTGAGCCACGTGCACCGGCTGCCGCTCGACAAGATCAAGGTCGACCGCAGCTTCGTCGCCGACATCAACGAAAATCCGGTCAGTCACAAGATCATCAAGTCACTGACGGGCCTCTGCGACGACATGGAGATCGCCTGCGTCGTCGAGGGAGTCGAGACCCGCGCCCAGCTCGATACCTTGCGCCGGCTCGGCTGCGACTTCATCCAGGGCTATTATTTCGCAAAACCCATGTCGGGCGATGCGATCGGCGACTATCTGGCGAACGAACGCCAGCGCCTCGACGGCGCCAAGGTCGTGGCCTGAGACCGCTCACACCGCGCAGTAGCGTTCCTGGATGTCCTTGTCCGCCAGCAGCGCCGCCGCGCTGCTTTGATGCACGACCTCGCCCTGGTCGATGATCACGGCGCGGTCGGCCAATCGAAGAGCCCATTCGACGTTCTGCTCGACCAGCAGCAGTGTCTTGCCCTCGTCGCGCAGACGGCGGAACAGCACGCCCATCTCCTCGACGAGGACGGGCATGATGCCCTCCGAGGGTTCATCCAGCAGGATCATCTTGGGCTTGCCGATCAGTGCGCGCGCGATCGCCAGCATCTGCTGCTCGCCGCCGGAGAGCGTCACGCCCTCCTGGTCGAGGCGCTCCTTCAGGCGCGGAAAGGTCCCGGCGATCTCCTCGATCGCGGTCCGCTCCTCGATGTCGCTCCCGGCCGCGACCAGGCCGAGCCGGAGATTCTCTCGCACCGACAATCCGGGAACGATGCGCCGCTCCTCGGGCACGTAGGCCAGGCCGAGGTGGAAGCGCTGATGGGCGCGCAACGGCAGGAGCTCCCTGCCCGCAAAGCGCACGCGGCCGGTCGCCTTCGGCATCAGGCCCATCATGGTTCGCAAGGTCGTGGTCTTGCCGGCGCCGTTGCGCCCGACGAGGGCAACCACCTCGCCCTCCTTCACGTGCAGGGAGATGCCGTGGAGGATGTGGCTCGCCCCATACCAGGCGTGGAGATCTTCGATTTCGAGCAGCGCGGTTTCAGCCATAACCTTCACTCTGTCCGAGATAGACCCGACGGACCTCCGGATTGCTCCTGATCTCGTCGGGCGCGCCGTCGGCGAGCAGGCGGCCATGATGCAGCACCACGACGCGCTTGGACAGGCCCAGCACCATCTTCATCTTGTGCTCCACCAGAAGCACGGTGCGCCTGTCGGCAAGCCGCTCCAGCAGCGCGACCATATCCTTGGTCTCTTCCGGTCCCATGCCGGCGGTCGGCTCGTCGAGCAGCAGCAACTCGGGCTCGGAGACCAGCGCGATCGCGATCTCCAGCGCGCGCTGCTGGCCATGCGAGAGGAATTTTGCAAATTCGCTTCGCTTGCCGAGAAGCCCCACCGCGTCGAGTGCCGCATCAGCACGCGCATGCAATTCGGTCAGCCGAGCGCGGTTGCGCCAGATGTCGTAGCTCACAGCCAGCGCCTGGGCCGCGACGCGGACGTTCTCATGCACTGACAGGTCCGGAAAGATGTTGGTGATCTGGTAGGAGCGCGAAATGCCCTGGTGCACGAAGCGGTGCTGCGGCAAGCCGTTCAGCTCGCGTCCGCGGAAGTGCAGCTTGCCGGACGTCGGCGTCAATACACCGGAGAGGATGTTGAAGAACGTGCTCTTGCCGGCCCCGTTCGGCCCGATAATCGAGGTCAGCTGCCCCGCCGCAAAGGACAAGGTAATATCCTCGAGCGCGACGAAGCCGCCGAAGCGCTTGCCGATTCCCTCGGCGCGAAGCAGCTCGCCGCTCATCGCCGCGCCTTTCCGATACCGAGGACGTCCAGCAGCGTTCCCCAGATGCCCTTGGGCAGGAACAACACGAACAGCACGAAGATCGCACCGACGAAGATCTGCCAATGCGGCGTCCACAGCGAGATGACGTCCTCCAGGATCAGGAAGCTCGCCGCGCCGACGAAGGGTCCGAAGAAGCTACGGGCGCCGCCGAGCAGCACCATCATCACGATCATGCCCGAGGTCTGGTAGTGCAGGATGTCGAGCGGCACGATCGACAGATGCAGCGCCAGCATGCAGCCGCCGAGCGAGGAGATCGCGCCCGACAGCATGAACACGACCAGCTTGCTGCGTTCGACATCGTAGCCGCAGGCCCGCGCCCGCTGCTCATTCTCGCGGATCGCCTCGATGACGGCCCCGAACGGCGAGTTCAGGATGCGCGATTGGAACCACATCGCCAGCGCCGCAAAGGCCATCAGCACGTAGTATTTGTTGACGGGGTCGAGAAAATTGACCTGGAGGCCGAACAGGCTGATGCGGTCGACGGTGAAGCCGCGCAGGCCGTTCTCGCCGCCGGTGAAGGACGAGGCCTGGAGCGCGACGTAATAGACGAGCTGCGCCAGCGCGAGCGTGACCATGGAGAAATAGATGCCGCGGGTGCGCGTCGAGATGATTCCGATCACGGCCGCAAGGCAGGTGCTGAGACCCACGGCGATCGCGACCGCGGCAAACCACGGCACGCCGTAACGCCCGATCGCAATGCCGGTGAAGTAGGCCCCCGCACCGAAGAACGCGGCCTGGCCGAACGACAACAATCCGGTGTAGCCGAACAGCAGATTATAGCCCATCACCACGACGCCGTAGATCAGGACGTTCACGGCCAGCGCCTTGGACGGCAGCAGCCAGGGCAATATCGCCAGCACGGCGATGGAGAGCAGCACGCGGTGGTCGAGAAGCCGGCCGAGCCCGCTCGGCGCAGCCTTGGCAAGAACCTCGCCGCTCGAAGGATGCGTCACGCCGTCCTCCCTCTCACGCCGAACAGGCCTTGCGGGCGGATCAGCAACACCACCGCCATCAGCGCGAACATCACGATGGTCGCCATTTCAGGCGCGAACAGTGCCACCAGGCTGATGGAAATGCCGACCATGAGGCCGGCCACGACCGCGCCGACAATCGAGCCGAGGCCGCCGATCACGGTGACGACGAAGGCTTCGGCCAGAACCAGCGAGCCCATCTCCGGATTGACGCTGCGCATCGGCCCGGCGAGCACGCCGCCGAGCGCGGCAAGTCCGACGCCGAGCCCGAAGATCGCGAGCCAGACGCGGCCGATGTCGACGCCAAGCACCTGCATGATGGTGGGATCGCGCGCACCCGCGCGCACGATCAACCCGACCCGGGTCTTCTCCAGCGTCAGCCAGAGCGCCAGCAGCACCACCGCCACCAGCACGATGACGAACAGGCGGTAGCGCGGGAAGAAGCCGATGCCGAGATCGAGCACGCCGATCAGCTGCGGCGGGGTCGGAAACGGAATGCCGTCGCTGCCGAACACGATGCGCACGCCCTCGACCAGGACGTAGCTGAGGCCGAAGGTGAGCAGCAGCGGATCGTCGATCGAGCGTCCATACAGCCGGCGGATCAGCACGAACTCGATCAGCATGCCGAAGGCGCCGATCAGGATGGGCGCCAGCAGCAGCCCCCACCAGAAGCTTCCGGTGAGAGAGGCCAGATACAGCCCCGCATAGGCCCCGATCATGAACAGCGCACCATGGGCGAAGTTGACCACCCCGAGCATGCCGAACACGATCGTCAGTCCAAGCGCAGTGATCACCAGGACCGCCCCAAGGGCGATCCCGGAGAGAAGCTGCATGATGATCAGCGACAGGTCCATCGTCTCAAGACTTACGTGGCGTGGCCGAGCTCGCTGCAGCTGCGCAGCATGTCGTCCGAGCCTTTGTCGTTGGCGAGAATGGCGAACAGATCGTTGTCGCCCGCCATGGCGGACTTCTTCTTGGACTCCAGCACCAGCACCGACTGCACCGATTGGTGGTCGCATTTGCGGTAATGCTGCGGGCCCTTGGTCAGATCATATTGCAGTTTTTCGAGAGCATCGACCACCTTGTCGGTGTCGGTGCCGCCGGCGGCCTGCATCGCGGCCAGCAAGGATCCGACGCCGGAATAGCCGTAGGCACCGTAATCGGTCGGGATCGCGCCGCCATTGGCGGCCTTGAACGCCGCGTTGAAGCCGGCGGCCGACTTGCTCTGCGCCTCCAGGCCCCAATAATAATTGGCGCCGCCGACCACGCCCTCGAACACGTCGGGGCCGACCGCGAGCCGCTGGTTGTGGAGGATGACGGGGACCACGATCTTCATCTGCTGCTTGACGCCGAAATCCACGGCCTGCTTGATCGCATTGGCCTGGTCGCGGCCGAAATTGGAGATGCAGAGCACGTCCGGCCGCATCGACATCAGGCGCGGCATGAAGGTGGAATAGTCGGCCGCACCGAACGGATGCAAGATCTCGCCGACATGGTCCGCGCCAATCGCCGCCTGCGCACGCTTGAAGCCGCGCAGCATCTCGTGACCGTAGGCATAATCGGCGACGAGATGCGCGACTTTCATGCCCTTCTTCAAGGTCTGCCGCGCCACCGCGGCTGTCGTCATGTGCGGGTTCAGCGCCTCGTGAAACGTGTATTTGCTGAAATCCTTGGCCTCGTTGATGGTGTCGGACTGGCTGATCGAGACGTAGATCACGCCGCGGGCGCGCGTGACCTCGTTGACCGCAAGCTGCACGGCGCTGGAGAGCGCGCCGACCACGGCATGAACCTTGTCCTTCTCGATCAGCTCGAGCGTCCGCGTCGCGGCCTCGCCGGCATTGAGCTTGTCATCGCGCACCAGCAGCTCGACCTTGCGGCCGCCGATGCCGCCCTTGTCGTTGACGAGCTTCACCGCAAGTTCGGCGCATTTGACCTGATCGCGTGCTTCCGCTGCGAAGGGGCCGGTCAGCGGCGTCGGGAAGCCGATGCGGATCGTCTCGTCGGCCGCACGGCCGATCCGCGGCATGGCGAGTAGCGCCGCGCTTGCCGAAAGGCCGGCGAGCGCAGTGCGGCGGGTTACTTTCGGGGTCGAACCGGAATTGAGCATGATTTCCTCCAACTGTCTTTTTTCTAGAAACGCTTCAGGGCTTTCAGGACTTTGGCGGGCGTGATCGGAATCGAATTGATCGTCGCATCGAACGGCGCGAGCGCGTCGTTGACGGCGTTGAGCACGCAGGCGGACGCTGCGGCCGTACCGGCTTCGCCGACCCCCTTGGCGCCGAGCTCCGTGTCGGCTGTCGGCGTCTCGACATGGCCGATGACGATGTCGGGCATCTCCATCGGCATCGGCACGAGATAATCGGCGAGCGAGCCGTTCATGAGCTGACCGGTGTCGCTGTAACGGCATTCCTCGAACAACGCCGCACCAAGCCCCTGCACGATGCCGCCGCGGAGCTGTTCGTCCACGAGTATCGGATTGATGACGCGGCCACAATCTTCGACGATGAAATGCTTCAGGAGCTTAATGAAGCCAGTCTCGACATCCACCTCCAGCGAGCAGCCCTGGATGCCGTTGGTGAAAGCGAACGGATAGCCCTGCGGCGCGAAGTGATGGCTCACGGTGAGCTGCGCCTGCGTGCCCGGCGGCAGCGTATCGGAGCGGAAATAGGCAATGCGCGCGATTTCGGCGATCGGCAGGCGCGGCTTACGCGTCGCGGCGTCCACGATCTCGCCATCGACGATGTCGAGCGCCGACGGCTGCTCCTGGAGGATGAGCGCGGCGATCTCCAGGATGTTGCGCTTGAGCGCGCGCGTGGCCTGCAGCGCGGTCTCGCCTCCGATGCCGGCGCCGCGGCAGGCCCAGGTAGCGCCGCCATGCGGCGTCACCTCGGTATCCCCGGTGATGACCTTGACGCACTCCTGCGCGAGGCCCAGCTGATCGGCCACGATCTGGCTGATGATCGCCTCGGTGCCCTGCCCCTGCTCGGTGACCGAGATCAGGCAGCGCACCTCGCCTGAGGGCGTCAGGCTCAGAATCGCGCCGTCCTGCGACGAGATGCGCGCACCGCCGACGCCATAGAACGCCGGGCTGGGATTGGTGATCTCGACGAAGGCCGCGATGCCGATGCCGCGATAGATGCCGCGCTTGCGCAAGTCGGCCTGCTCGGCACGAAGTGCGTCATAGCCCATCATTTCGTGCAGGCGCTTCAGGCAGGCCTGATGCGACAGCGCCTCGAAGCGATAGCCGGTCGGCGAGGTCTGCGGATAGGCATCGTCGGGGATGACGTTCTGCGCCCGGATGGCAAAGGGATCGAGACCGAGCTTGCTTGCTGCCATGTCGACGAGACGCTCGGTCACCGCGCAGGCGATGGGATGGCCGACGGCGCGGTACTGGCTGGTTTGCACCTTGTTCTGGAAGATCACCTCCAGCGTGGCTCGGTAATTTTTGAAGCGATAGGGCGCGCCGATCAGGCGGATGACTTGGTTGCCCTCGACGACGCTGGTGCGCGGATAGGTCGAGAACGCCCCGATCGCGGTCAGGTCCAGAACATCCATCGCCAGGATCTCGCCCTTGGCATCCAGCGCCATCCGGGCGCGGACGCGATGGTCGCGGGCGTGGATGTCGGAGACGAAGGACTCCATCCGGTCGGCGACGTATTTCACGGGCCGGCCGAGCAGGATCGAGAGACCGACCACCGCCATGTCCTCGTGATAGACATGCAGCTTCATGCCGAAGGAGCCGCCGATGTCGGTCGCGATGACGCGGACGCGGGCTTCCGGAATGTTGTAGTGGCGCGAATAGAGGTCCTGAAACTGATACGGGGTCTGCGTGCCGTGATGCACGGTGAGCATGCCCGCGGATGGATCGTAGTCGGCGACGATGGCACGCGGCTCCAGTGTCACCGCGGTGTGGCGGCCGAAGGAAAACTCCTCCTCCACCACATGGGCCGCATGCGCAAAGGCGTCATCAACGACGCCGCTGTCGAGCTGGCTGCGGAAGCAGGTGTTGTTGGCACTGCCTGGATTGACCAGCGGACCGTCCGCCTTACGTGCGCCGTCGATGTCAACGACGACGGGAAGGTCCTCGTAGTCCACCTCGATCAGCTCCAGCGCATCTTCGGCAATCGCCCGGCTCTCGGCAGCGACGGCGACCACCGCCTGTCCGGCCCAGACCACGCGATCGAGCGGCAGCGGCAATTGCGGCGCGGAGGTCATGCCCTTGAAATGATCGAGCGTGCCGGTCCAGGGCGTGCAGATCTTTGCGAGATCAGCGCCCGTGGCGACGAGATGTACGCCCTCTAGCGCACAGGCCTCGTCGATCTTGATCGAGACGATCTTCGCGTGCGCATGCGGGCTACGCAGGAACGCGGCGTAGAGCATGCGCGGCAGCTTGAGATCGCTGACGTAACGTCCCCGCCCGGCAAGCAGCCGCTTGGCGTTGGGCCGCGGCAGCGCACGGCCGATATAGGAGTTCGGGCGATCGAGCGAGGTCAGCGGCGCGCTCATGTCGCGCCTCCATTCTCACTATGCGCCTTGGCCACGGCGTCGACGGCGTCGACGATCGCCTCGTAGCCGGTGCAGCGGCAGTAATTGCCCGACAGCGCGTCGCGGATATCCTCGCGGCTCGGCTGCGCCGTTTGCGAGAGCAGCTCGTGGGCGTTGATCAACATGCCCGGCGTGCAGAAGCCGCACTGCAACGCATTGCGGCGATGGAATTCGGCCTGGAGATCGGCGAGCAGCCCGCTCTCGCTGAGCCCCTCGATGGTGTCGATCCTGCCGCCATCAGCCTGAACCGCGAAGATCAGGCAGGAATGCACGGCGCGGCCGTCGAGCTGCACCAGGCACGCGCCGCAGGCGCCCATCTCGCAGCCGGCATGCGTGCCCGTCAGCTCGAGCTTGTCGCGCAGGCAATCGACCAGCGTGTCGCGCGGCGCGACCTCGCAGGCGACCTTGCGCCCGTTGACGACGAAGCGGACCCGCACCGTCTCGTCGGCCTCGCTCAGCAGACTATCGTCGAAGCCGCTCATGCGCCCTCACCGAGACGTCCGAGCAGGCGGCCAAGCAACACGCGAGCGAGATGCAGCCGCATCGCGGGCGGCACTTCGTCGCCCTCGGGCGGCGCGAGATCGCCTTCGAGCGCGCCTTGCGCGGCAGCGATGCGTTCTGCATCCAACCTCGCGCCGATCAAGGTGGCTTCGACCCCCTTCACCCGCGTCGGCGTATTGCCAACGGAGAAGAATGAGATGCGGATGTCGTCAATGCGCTCACCGGTGCAGGTCGCAAGCATGCCGCAACCAACCAGCGCGTAATCCCCACGCCGCCGCGCCAGCTCGTCGAACGCAAAGCGCTGATCCGCCCTGAACAGCGGAACGTAGACCGCGGTGATCAGCTCGCCGGGCTCGAGCGCCGTCTCGAACAGGTCGATGAAGAAATCATCGGCCTTCACGCGTCGGCGGCCTGAGAGGCCGGCGATCTCGATCTCGGCATCCAGCGCCAAGGTCATCGCCGGAAATTCGGAAGCCGGATCCGCGAGCGCGACACTGCCGCCGAAGGTGCCGCGGTTGCGGATCGCGGGATGGGCGACGAACGGTGCCGCGGCGTGCAGCAGCGGCGCGAACTCGGCGATCAACGGCTCGCTCAGCATTTCGCAATGCCGCGTCAGCGCGCCGATGCGCAAGTAACCGCCTTCGCGCCGGACGCCGCGCAGCTCGTCGATATGGGTGATGTCGATCAACAGCCGCGGCGCCTGCAGCCGCAGCGACAGTGCCGGGACGAGGCTCTGGCCGCCGGCAATGAAGCGCGCGTCATCGCCGGCGCGTGCGTGAGCATCCAGCGCCTGGTCGATCGTCGCAGCCCGAAAATAGCTGAAAGCCTTCGCCTTCACTGCCGTTTCCCCGAGATCCATCGGCTCATCAGCCGGGATGCCAGATTTGTAACCATCTGGTCTCAAAATCCTGACACGCCTCCCAAGGCCGGTCAACAGGAAATGACCATTTGGTCACAAAAGCGCCTTGGGCTATGAAGGTAGTGGCACGTTGATTCAGCGACGAGATGGCCCGAAAAGCGCAGAAAACTTTGAGGCGACCGGTCCGCAAGCGGATTGAGACAGGCAGCAAGCCCGCGCCAAAGCGTCGCAACATGCGCGCGGCCGACCGCGAGCGCGCGATCGTGGACGAGGCCATCCGCTTCTTTGCCGAGCGCGGCTTCGAAGGCCAAACCCGCGAGCTCGCCAAGCGCATGGGCATCACGCATTCGGCGATCTACCGTCACTTCCCCAGCAAGGAAGCGCTGATCGAGCGGGTCTACCAGGAGGTCTATCTCAGCCGCTGGTCGCCCGATTGGGGACCGATGGTCCGCGACCGTTCGCTGTCGCTGGAAGCGAGGCTCACGCGCTTCTATCTCGACTATGTCGAGCGCGTATTCGAATATAATTGGGTGCGGATCTTCGTGTTCTCCGGCATGAAGTCGTTCGGCATCACCAGCCGCTATCTCGACATCGTCCGCCGCGAGATCATCGAGCCGGCCGCGGCCGAGCTGCGCTTTGAGCTCAAACTGCCCGACTCAAAAGCTCACTCATTGAGCGAGCGCGAGACCGAGCTGTTCTGGGGCCTGCACGGCCGCATCTTCTATCTCGCCATCCGCAAGTTCATCTACGAGACGCCGATCCCGCCAGATCTCGACGCCATCGTCCGCGACGCCGTCCAGACCTTCATGGACGGCGCGAAGACGACGATGCCGAAGCTCTTGGTCAGCGGCTGAATCGGCGACGCTGCCCCGAAGGAGGTGCGCTCCCTCTCCCGCTTGCGGGGGAGGGCTGGGGTGGGGGTGCCTCCGCAGAGAGACTCCCTGATTGGAGAGAGCCCCCACCCGGCGCTCCGCGCCGACCTCCCCCGCAAGCGGGAGAGGTTAATCGAGCCCGCGGCTAGCTACTTCGAAAGGCTCGGCAGATCGAGGCCCTTGTCGCGGGCGCAGTCGATTGCGGTCTCATAGCCGGCATCGGCATGGCGCATGACACCGCTGGCGGGATCGTTCCAGAGCACGCGCTCGATCCGCTTGGCCGCTTCCGGCGTACCGTCGGCGACGATCACCATGCCGGCGTGCTGAGAATAGCCGATACCGACGCCGCCACCATGGTGCAGCGACACCCAGGTCGCGCCGCTGGCGCAATTGAGCAGCGCGTTCAGCAGTGGCCAGTCGGACACCGCGTCCGAGCCGTCCTTCATCGCTTCAGTCTCGCGGTTCGGGCTCGCCACCGAGCCGCTGTCGAGATGATCGCGGCCGATCACGATCGGCGCCTTGAGCTCGCCGCGCGCCACCATCTCGTTGAAGGCGAGGCCGAGGCGGTGGCGATCGCCGAGGCCAACCCAGCAGATCCGCGCCGGCAGGCCCTGGAATTTGATGCGCTCCTTGGCCATGTCGAGCCAGTTGTGCAGATGCTTGTCATCCGGCATCAGCTCCTTGACCTTGGCGTCGGTCTTGAAGATGTCCTCGGGATCTCCCGAGAGCGCGGCCCAGCGGAACGGCCCGACGCCGCGGCAGAACAGGGGACGGATATAGGCGGGGACGAAGCCCGGGAAATCGAAGGCGTTCTTCAGGCCCATGTCCTGCGCCATCTGGCGAATGTTGTTGCCGTAGTCGAGCGTCGGAATGCCCTGCGCATGGAAATCCAGCATGGCCTGGACGTGCTCGACCATCGACGTCTTCGACGCGCGCTCCACCCCCTTCGGATCGGAGGCGCGCTTGGCTTCCCAGTCGGCTAGCGTCCAGCCCTTCGGCAAATAGCCATTGACCGGATCGTGCGCGCTGGTCTGGTCGGTGACGACATCCGGCTTGACGCCACGGCGCACGAGCTCCGGGAAAATCTCGGCGGCATTGCCGAGCAGGCCGACCGAGACCGCCTTCTTCGTCTTGGCGGCATCTTCCATGATCGCCAGCGCTTCGTCGAGCGTTGCCGCCTGGCGATCGAGATAGCCGGTACGCAAGCGCATCTCGATGCGGCTCGGCTGGCATTCGACCGCGAGCATGGAAGCGCCGGCCATGGTCGCGGCCAGCGGCTGCGCACCGCCCATGCCCCCCAAGCCGGCGGTGAGAATCCATTTGCCGGCAAGGCTGCCGCCATAATGGCGACGACCGACCTCGACGAAGGTCTCGTAGGTGCCCTGCACGATGCCCTGGCTGCCGATATAGATCCAGGAGCCGGCCGTCATCTGGCCGTACATCATCAGGCCCTGGCGATCGAGCTCGTTGAAATGGTCGAGCGTTGCCCAATGCGGCACGATGTTGGAGTTCGCGATCAGCACGCGCGGTGCATCCGCATGGGTGCGGAACACGCCGACCGGCTTGCCGGACTGGACCAGCAGCGTCTGGTCGCCTTCGAGCTTGCGCAAGGCCGCAACGATCCGGTCAAAGCTGTCCCAGTCGCGCGCGGCGCGGCCGATACCGCCATAGACCACGAGCTCGCTCGGGCGCTCCGCGACATCAGGATCGAGGTTGTTCATCAGCATGCGCAGCGGCGCTTCGGTCAGCCAGCTCTTGGCGCTGATGTCGCTGCCGCGGGCGGCGCGGATGGTGCGGTCGTTGTCCAGTCGGCGGTTCATGCGGACCTCTTAATCAAGTCTCGGAAACGGATCGGATGGAAGCGCAGTGATCGCAATGGCCGGCAACGCATCCGCATCGATCAGTGCAGCGGCCTTGGCCAGATCGCCGGCCATGTAGCGGTCCGCACTGAGCGCCGGCACCTGCTCGCGCAACGCGGCGATGACCGCAACGAGCGGAGCACTGGTCGCATGCGGCGCGCGCAGCGTGATGCCCTGGGCAGCGACCAGCAGCTCGATGCCGAGGATGGCGGCGAGATTGTCGGCCATGTCGGACAGTCGCCGCGCGGCATGCGCGGCCATCGAGACGTGGTCTTCCTGATTGGCGCTGGTCGGCGTCGAGTCGATCGAGCAGGCCGCAGCGCGCTGCTTGTTCTCGGCATAGAGCGCGGCCGCCGTCACCTCGGCGAGCATGAAGCCGGAGTTGAGGCCGGGATCGGGGGTCAGGAACGGCGGCAGGCCGAAATTCAGCGCCGGATCGACCAGCGTCGCAATGCGCCGCTCGCTGATCGCGCCGATCTCCGACAGGGCCAGCGCGAGCGCGTCGGCGGCAAATGCCACCGGCTCGGCGTGGAAATTGCCGCCGGAGACGATCTCGCCGGTCTCGACCAGCACCAGTGGATTGTCGGTGACCGCGTTGGCTTCGACGATCAATGTGCGCGCGGCCTGCGTGATCAGGTCGAGCGCTGCGCCCGCGACCTGCGGCTGGCAGCGCAGGCAATAGGGATCCTGCACGCGCTCGTCGCCTTCGAGATGCGACAGGCGGATGTCGCTGCCATCCAGCAGCGCGATAAGCGTCGCGGCTGCGGCGATCTGCCCGGCGTGACCGCGCAGTGCCTGGATTTCGGGACGGAACGGCGCCGTCGAGGCCATCGCGGCGTCGACCGACAGCGCACCGGTCACGAGCGCCGCACGAGCCAGGCGAAACGCGCGCAGCACGCCGGCAATAGCGTAAGCGGTCGAGAACTGCGTGCCGTTGATCAGCGCGAGCCCCTCCTTGGGGCCGAGCGTCAATGGCGCGAGGCCGGCCGCGGCGAGCGCTTCACCGCCGAACACCGTTTTCCCGTCGACGATCGCCTGCCCCTCACCGATCATCACCGCCGTCATATGCGCGAGCGGCGCAAGATCGCCGGAGGCGCCGACCGAGCCCTGCTGCGGCACCAGCGGAGTGACACTCCGTGCCAGCATGGCCTGCAACTGCTCGATCACCGCGCGGCGCACGCCGGAAGCGCCGCGCCCGAGCGAGACGATCTTCAGCGCCATCATCAGCCGAACGATCGGCTCGGGCGTGGCTGGGCCGACGCCGCAGCAATGCGAGACGATGAGGTTGCGCTGGAGCAACGCGGTCTGGTCGGACGGAATGCGCTTCGAGGCCAGCTTTCCGAAGCCGGTGTTGATGCCATAGACGGGCACGTCGGCGTGCGCGGCCTTCGCGACGATTTCCGCAGCCGCTTCCACGCGTGGCCAGAACGACGGATCGAGCACGACGGATGCGCCTTCCAGCACGCGCGCGAGATCGTCGAGGCTGACCGCTCCCGGCTTGACGACGATCGCTGTGCCCTGCTCCGTCACTGGCCCCTCCAGACCCGGCGATGCAGCGGATTGAAGCCGATGCGATAAACAAGCTCGGCGGGACGCTCGATGTCCCAGATCGCGAGGTCGCACCATTTTCCGGCTTCCAGCGTGCCGGTTTCGCTGAGCACCCCCAGCGCCCGCGCGCCCTCGCGGGTGATTCCGGCGAGGCATTCGGCGACGGTCATCCGGAACAGGGTCGCGCCCATGTTCATCGTGAGCAGAAGCGAGGTCAGCGGTGAACTACCGGGATTGCAATCGGTCGCGAGCGCCATGGAAACGCCGTGGGTGCGGAACGCCTCAACCGGCGGCTTCTGCGTCTCGCGGATGAAGTAGAATGCGCCAGGCAGCAGCACGGCCACCGTACCGGCCTTCGCCATCGCGGCGACGCCGGCTTCGTCGGTATGCTCGAGATGATCCGCCGACAGCGCCGAGAATCTTGCAGCGAGCGCCGCACCGCCGAGGTTCGACAACTGATCGGCATGGAGCTTGACCGGCAGCCCGAGCCCCCTCGCCGTCTCGAACACCTGCGCGGTCTGCTCCGCCGAAAAGGCGATGCCTTCCATGAAGGCGTCGACAGCGTCGGCGAGGCCCGCCTTTGCAACAGCGGGCAGCATCTCGTTGCAGACCAGATCGATATAGCGATCCTTGTCCCCGTCCGCTTCCACCGGCAGGGCGTGCGCCCCGAGGAAGGAGGTGCGGATGGCAACCGGCCGCTGGCGGCTGATGCTGCGCGCGGCCGCGAGCTGGCGCATCTCGGTTTCGGTGTCGAGGCCGTAGCCCGACTTGATCTCGACCGTGGTCGCGCCCTCACCGATCAGCGCATCGAGCCGCGGCAGCGCGCTCGCGACGAGATCAGCTTCGCTCGCCTTGCGCGTCGCCGCCACCGTCGAGACGATGCCGCCGCCGGCGCGCGCGATCTCCTCGTAGCTCGCGCCCTTCAGGCGGAGCTCGAACTCGTGCGCGCGGTTGCCGCCATAGACGAGATGGGTGTGGCAGTCGACGAGGCCGGGCGTGATCCAGCGACCTTCGCAGTCGATCCGTTCGGCCGCGTCGGCATCCGCCGGAAAATCGGACTGCGCACCGGCATAGACGATACGGCCGCCGCGCGCGGCGATCAGGCCAGGCTCGATCTCGCCGAGATCGGGCCGGTCGGCCCGCATCGTGGCAAGCCGGGCATTGTGCCAGATCCGGTCGAAGCGCTCTGCCATGCAACGGTCCCTTCGCGTGGGATGCTTGACTTATATGTCTAGACATATAATCGTGGGACCGTTCTGTCCAGCCGGCGTGTAATCATGACCCGACTGCATTTCGCCTCCGCGCTCCTGCCCTCGGGCTGGGCCAATGACGTGCAGGTGGTGATCACCGCCGGCGCGATCGCGGCGGTATCCGCGGGTGTGCAGCCGGCCGCCGGCGACGAGCGCCACGCCATCGCGCTTCCGGGACTTGCGAGCCTGCACAGCCACGCCTTCCAGCGCGGCATGGCGGGCCTTGCCGAGCTGCGCG
Organism: Bradyrhizobium sp. WSM2793; assembly: GCF_000379585.1. NCBI lineage: Bacteria > Pseudomonadati > Pseudomonadota > Alphaproteobacteria > Hyphomicrobiales > Nitrobacteraceae > Bradyrhizobium > Bradyrhizobium sp. WSM2793. Next base: position 87,307 of record NZ_KB902796.1, read on the forward strand.
GCGATTCGACCGACACGTTCTGGACCTGGCGCGAGACGATGTATCGCTTCGCCCTGGCAATGACGCCGGACGACGTCGCCGCCGTCGCGACACTTCTCTATGTCGAGATGCTCGAACAGGGATTTACCCGCGTCGGCGAATTCCACTATCTGCATCATGATCGCGACGGCTCGCCCTATGCCGATCCCGCCGAGATGGCCGCGCGCATCGCGCAGGCTGCCGAAGCCTCCGGCATTGCCCTGACCTTGCTGCCGAGTTTCTATGCGCACGGCTCCTTCGGTGGCGCAGCGCCTCATGACGGCCAGCGCCGCTTCATCTGCTCGGTCGATCAGTTCGCGGCATTGATGGCCGCCTCGGGCAGGGCCATCGGCGCATTGCCCGGCGCCAACATCGGCATCGCGCCGCACAGCCTGCGCGCGGTGACGCCGGACGAGCTTGCAGCGATCATTCCGCTCGCCGAGGGCGGCCCGGTGCATATCCACGCCGCCGAGCAGGTGAAGGAAGTCGACGACTGCCTCGCCTGGTCCGGCCGGCGCCCGGTGCAATGGTTGCTGGACCACGCGCCCGTCGACCGGCGCTGGTGCCTCATTCACGCGACGCACATGACGGATGCGGAAATCACGGCATTCGCGAGCGCTGGCGCGGTCGCTGGCCTCTGCCCCATCACCGAAGCAAGCCTTGGCGACGGCATCTTTCCCGCCCGTGAATTTGTCGCTGCCGGTGGCGCCTTTGGCGTCGGCACGGATTCCAACGTGCTGGTCGGCGTCGCCGACGAATTGCGCCAGCTCGAATACGGGCAGCGCCTCAAGCACCGCGAGCGCAACGTGCTCTCCGCCGGCGCAGGCCGCTCGACCGGACGGACGCTGTTCGATCATGCGCTCGCAGGCGGCGCACAGGCGCTGGCGCAACCGACCGTCGGCCTTGCGCCCGGCGCGCGCGCCGATATCGTCACGCTCGACGGCGCACATCCCTCGCTGGCAGGGCGTCACGGCGATGCCACGATCGACGGCTGGATCTTTGCCGCGGGCAGCGGCGCGATCGACTGCGTCTGGGCCGGCGGTCACAAGGTGGTCGAAGGCGGACGTCATGCGTTGCGACAAGCTGCACGCGAGCGCTTCAACGCGGCGGTTCGGAGGCTTGTCGCATGAGCCTTGCCACCGACGCGGCCGACAAGCCGACGCTGTACAAGCGGATTCGCGCCGACATCGAGAAGCGCATCCTGACCGGCGAATGGCCGCCGGGGCATCGCATCCCGTTCGAGCATGAACTGGTGGCGCGCTACGGCTGCTCGCGCATGACGGTGAACAAGGCGTTGTCGGAGCTGGCGCAGGCCGATTTGATCGAGCGGCGGCGGCGCGCCGGCTCCTTCGTCCGGCGGCCGCAGCACATGTCGGCGGTGCTCAAGATCGCCGACATCCGCGCCGAGATCACCGCACTGGGGCGCGCTTACGGCTATGAGTTGATCGGCCGCAAGCTGCGCACCGCGACCACTGCCGATCGCGACCGTCTCGGCGTGAGGAAGGTCGGCAAGGTGGTCGCGATCACCTGCCGCCACAGCGCCGACAAGGTGCCGTTCGCCATCGAGGACCGGCTGATCGACCTTGCATCCGTGCCTGACGCTGCGACCGCCGATTTCTCGCGCGAGCCGCCGGGCTCCTGGCTGCTGCACCATGTCCCATGGACCGAGGCCGAGCACACGATCAGCGCCATCGTTGCGGACGATCGCACGGCGGACGCGCTCGCGATCGCCGTCGGCGCGCCCTGTCTCGTGATCGACCGCTACACCTGGCGCAGCGCACGCACCATCACCGCCGTGCGCCTGCTCTATCCCGGTGACTCTCACCGCCTTGTCGCGCGATTCAAGGGAGGCTGAGAGGACATGTCGGCACAAATCGTGCAACGCTTCGGGCAACGGTCCATCCGGACCGACAATGATCAACAGGACGTCTATCCATCGATCGGCAAGAGGACGACAATCATGCGTAGTTCGACGATATTTGCGACAATCATTGCTCTTTCGGCCGCCACTCCCGTGCTCGCCGACGACGTCAAGGTCGGCGTGGGCATCTCCGGCTGGACCGGCTTCGCGCCGCTGACACTGGCGAAGGAGGCTGGCATCTTCAAGAAGAACGGCCTCGACGTCACGATCAAGAAGATTCCGCAGAAGGACCGGCACCTTGCGATCGCGTCCGGCGACATCCAGTGCGCGGCGACCACGGTCGAGACCTGGATCTCCTGGAACGCGAACGGCGTTGCGACCAAGCAGATCTTCCAGCTCGACAAGAGCTTTGGCGCCGACGGCATGGCTGTGCGCAACGATGTCGCCGCGATCAAGGACCTGAAGGGCAAGACCGTCGCCGCCTCCGCGCCCGGCACCTCGCCTTATTTCGCGCTGGCCTGGATGCTCAAGAAAAACGGCCTCACGGTGAAGGACGTCACCGTCGTCAACCTCGAGCCGGCCGCGGCCGCGCAGGCCTTCGTCTCCGGCCAGAACGATGCGGCGATGACCTATGAGCCGTATCTGTCGACGGTGCGCGCTGCGCCCGACAAGGGCAAGATCATCGCGACCACGCTGGACTATCCGATGGTCATGGACACCTTCGGCTGCACGCCGAAATTCCTGACCGACAATCCCAAGGCCGCCAAGGCGCTTGCCGACAGCTATTTCGAGGCGCTCGACATGATCGCCAAGGACCAGGCCAAGGCCTACGAGATCATGGGTGCGGACGTGAAGCAGAGCGGCGAGCAGTTCGGCAACTCGGCGAAGTATCTGCGCTGGCAGGACAAGGCCGCGAACCAGAAGTTCTTCGCCGGCGACTTCCTGACCTTCAACAAGGAGGCCGCCGAGCTGCTGCTCGAGATCGGCATCATCAAGGCTGCGCCGAAGGTCGAGGATCTCTTCGACGCCAGCTTCATCAAGTAAGTCACTCACGCGCTGCTGGCCCCGTCTCGCGGCGGGGCCGGCAAGTCTGTTCACCGCCCGGATATATCGTCGATGCGTCCCCTGGACCCTGTTACATCGAAGCAGCGCGTGGCCTACGGCCTTGCATTCTTCGTGGTGTTCGTTGCCCTCTGGTCGTGGGCGACCTTTGGCGGCTATGTGTCGAAGACCTTTCTCGCCAACCCGCTGACCATGGTGCAGGAAGGTTATGACCTGCTGGCCAAGCAGGGTTTTGTGTTCGACATCGGCATGACGATCTGGCGCGTCGTCGGCGGCTTTGCGCTCGCAGCGATCATCGCAGTGCCGCTCGGCGTTCTCATGGGCGCCTACAAGCCGGTCGAGGCGTTCCTCGAGCCGTTCGTCTCCTTCGCGCGCTATCTGCCCGCCTCCGCCTTCATTCCGCTGTTGATTCTGTGGGCCGGCATCGGCGAGCTGCAGAAGCTCCTCGTCATCTTCATCGGCTCGGTATTCCAGGTCATCCTGATGGTCGCCGTGACCGTCGGCGCCACGCGGCGCGATCTGGTCGAGGCGGCCTATACACTCGGCGCCAAGGACCGCGGCATCATCCGCCGCGTGCTGCTGCCCTCCTCCGCGCCCGAGATCGCGGAAATCCTGCGGCTGGTGCTGGGCTGGGCCTGGACCTACGTCATCGTCGCCGAGCTGATCGGCTCGTCCTCGGGCATCGGTCACATGATCACCGACAGCCAGGCGCTGCTCAACACCGGCCAGATCATTTTCGGCATCATCGTGATCGGGCTGATCGGCCTCCTCTCCGACTTCATGTTCAAGGCATTCAACGCCCGGCTGTTTCCGTGGAGGCTCGCATGACGATCCTCAAGGTCGAGCAGGTCTCGCGCACCTTCCCCGCACGCCACGGCAACGCACCGACCAAGGCGCTGGAGCCGACCGATCTCGTCATCGGCAACAACGATTTCGTCACCATCCTCGGCCCCTCCGGCTGCGGCAAGTCCACCCTGCTGCGCATCGTTGCGGGCCTCGACCGTCCGACCAGCGGCCGCGTCACGCTCGACGGGCGCGAGGTGGCTGGTCCCGGCGCCGATCGCGGCATGGTGTTCCAGTCCTACACGCTGTTTCCCTGGCTCACCGTGCGCGAGAACATCGCCTTCGGCCTGCGCGAGCGCGGCGTGTCCGAGGCGGAGCGGCACAAGATCGCCGACGCCTTCATCCGCCAGGTCGGGTTGTCCGGCTTCGAGAATCATTGGCCGAAGCAGCTCTCGGGCGGCATGCAGCAGCGCACGGCGATCGCGCGCGCGCTCGCCAACGACCCGAAGATCCTGCTGCTGGACGAGCCGTTCGGCGCGCTGGACAACCAGACCCGCGCCCTGATGCAGGAGATGCTGCTCGGGATCTGGGAGCGCGACCAGAAGACCGTGCTGTTCGTGACCCACGACATCGAGGAAGCGATCTTCCTTGGCAGCCGCGTCATCGTCATGAGCGCGCGTCCCGGCCGTATCAAGGCCGAGATCACAGTGGACCTGCCGCATCCGCGCTCCTACAAGATCAAGACCACGCCGGAATTCGTCCAGCTCAAGGAACGGCTGGTCGAGGAGATCCGCACCGAGGCGCTGAAGGTTACTGAGCATGCCTGACACCAAGCCGCGCGCCGATGGCCAGCGCGTCCTCGCCGACCTCAACGCACTCCGCGCCATCGGCGCCTACAAGACCGGCGTGCACAAGCCGACCTTCTCCGAGCCGCACAAGCTCTCGCTGGACTGGCTGGTGCGCAAGCTGCCCGATGCAGGTCTCTCTGCTTCGATCGACGGCATCGGCAACGTGTTTGGGACCAGCGCCAAGTCCGGGCCGAAACTGCTGGCCGGCTCGCATCTGGAGAGCCAGAACTACGCCGGCTGGCTCGATGGCCCGCTCGGCGTCGTCTATGCGCTCGAGGCGGCGCGCGTGCTCAATGCCGACCCCTCCGTGAAAGGCGCGGTCGAAGTGGCCGCCTGGTGCGATGAGGAAGGTCATTTCGGCAGCTTCCTCGGCTCGCGCTCTTATGTCGGTCAGGTGACTGAAGCCGAGATCGACGCCGCGCGCGACCGCACTGGCGGCCGCACCATGCGCGATGCGCTCGCCGAGATGGGGCTCGCAGGACGCCCGCGCATCGGCGTCGAGCCGGGCCGGCACGTCGGATATCTCGAGGCGCATATCGAACAGGGCGACACGCTCGAAAGCGGCAAGCTTGCGATTGGCGTCGTCACCTCCATCGTCGGCATCTGGCAGTACCGTATCAATTTCGCCGGTGAGCAGAATCACGCCGGCACCACGCGCATGGCCGTGCGCAAGGATGCGGGGCTGGCGCTGGCCAAATTCTGCGTCGCGATCGACCAGCGTTTTCCTGATTCCTGCGGCCCGCGAACGGTCTGGACCACCGGCCGCATCACGCTCGATCCCGGCGCGCCGAGCATCATTCCGGGTGGAGCGGAGATGCTGTTCCAGATCCGCGACGACGATCCGGCCGTCATTGCCCGGCTGGAGCAGCTGCTGCGGACCATGGCTGACGAAGCCAGCGCGAAGGGCCCCTGCACCGTCACCGTAGAGAAAATCCGCACCGGTGCGCCCGCCGTGATGAATTCCGGCTTTCAGGATGCAATCGAAGCCGCGAGCAAGGCGCTGGCCGGCGGACGATCCATTCGCATGCCCAGTGGCGCCGGCCACGACGCGCAGATGCTGGCAACCGTCATGCCCGCCGCCATGCTGTTCGTGCCGTCGATCGGCGGCATCAGCCATCACTGGACCGAGAACACCGCCGACGCCGATATCGTCACCGGCGCGCAGGTGTACGTGGACGCCTGTCGGCGGATTCTTGCGGGTTAGAACGAACCAGGGCGGCTCTGCGTCGGGGTACGAGAGCGGAGGTATGACGCACAGTCTCTCCACCGTCATTGCGAGGCTCCAATGCACATCCCAACGTGCAGTGCCGTAGGGTGGGCAAAGGCGCATAGCGCCGTGCCCACGATCTCTGTCCATAAGCAACAAGGCGTGGGCACGCTGCGCTTTGCCCACCCTACGAGATTGAGATTGTGGCACGCAGCTCAAGTTGCAGACGCGGCATCGCGGCCTCGCGGCGCATTTCGCCCGAGCTTTGCTTGGTCTCGCGACCCTCTCATCCAAGAGGGCGCAGGGAAGGCCGGGTGCTGGCTCGCACCCGCGGTCCGCTGCGCGAAAAGCACNCGCAGNAAGAACCGCACAGCAGCATACAGGTGGTGCCGATCACTCGGCCTTCCCTGCGCAGTGGTTGGACGGCTTATGCCGTGATCTCCCGGGAGCCGACCATTCCTTCTGGCCTCCCTCGCCCCGCGAATTGGATGATGCAGTCTGCCCGGTTGGGCTCGCTCGCATCT
>NZ_KB902797.1:0-88349 GCF_000379585.1 Bradyrhizobium sp. WSM2793
CGCCCGTCGTGCGGTACTATCTGCTGTCCAAATACATCTCCCCCAAGAGGTTGCTCCACGTCACCCGCAGCCATTGGGGCATCGAGAATCAGCTCCATTGGGTTCTCGACGTCCATTTCGCTGAGGATGGCAACCGCTCGCGCTGTGACCACGCCCCCGAGAATCTCGCCATTCTGCGCAGGCTCGCCCTCAATGTTCTGCGAACCCACCCGGATCGCGCTTCCCTCCGGCGTAAAATCAAGCGCGCTGGCTGGGACAACGCATTCCTCTTGGCCACCCTCAGCCATATGCGATAGCCCTGCCTGGAGGGGGAGGGTCGCTAGGCATGCAGCGAAGCGAAATGCGTAGCGGGGTGGAGTGACAGTCTCTCCATTGAAATAGTGCCCGTGTGGAGAGATCACCCCCGCTCGCGCTACGCGCGATCGACCCTCCCCTCCAGGGGAGGGTAAGAGCGAACACCACACTTTGCGCCACGCCCGCCAATCGGATAGAACGCAGGCCGCTCCAGTCCCGCCAGCGAGATCCGCGACATGACCGACATCTCCCCGCTCGACCAGGCCCGCATCCTGTCGGAAGCGCTGCCGCATATGCAGCAGTATGACGAGGAAACCATCGTCATCAAATATGGCGGCCATGCCATGGGCGACGAGGAGACCGCGAAGAATTTTGCCCGCGACATCGTGCTGCTGGAGCAGACCGCGATCAATCCGGTGGTGGTGCATGGCGGCGGGCCGCAGATCGCGACCATGCTCAAGCGCCTCGGCATCGTCTCGGAATTCGCCGCCGGCCTGCGCATCACCGATGCGGCGACCATCGAGATCGTCGAGATGGTGCTCGCCGGTTCCGTCAACAAGCAGATCGTCGGCTACATCAACGAGGCCGGCGGCAAGGCCGTGGGGCTGTCCGGCAAGGACGGCAACATGGTGAAGGCGTCGAAGACGACGCGCACCATCATCGATCCGGGCTCGAACATCGAGAAGGCAATCGATCTCGGCTTCGTCGGCGACCCCGAGAAGGTCGACCTCACGCTGCTCAACCAGCTGATCGGCTACGAGCTGATCCCGGTGCTGGCGCCGCTCGCAACCTCGAAGGAAGGCCAGACGCTGAACATCAACGCCGACACTTTTGCCGGTGCGGTTGCCGGCGCGCTGAAGGCCAAGCGGCTGTTGCTGCTCACCGACGTGCCCGGCGTGCTCGACAAGTCGAAGAAGCTGATCCCGCAATTGTCGGTCAAGGACGCGCGAAAGCTGATCGCCGACGGCACCATTTCCGGCGGCATGATCCCGAAGGTCGAGACCTGCATCTATGCGCTCGAGCAGGGCGTCGAGGGCGTCGTCATCATCGACGGCAAGATGCAGCACGCCGTGCTGCTCGAGCTCTTCACCAACCAGGGCACGGGAACACTGATCCACAAGTGAGAGACGAGCGGACAAAGAAAACCGTCATGGCCGGGCTTGTCCCGGCCATCCACGATCTTTCGATCCGCGCCAAGAACGTGGATGGCCGGGACAAGCCCGGCCGTGACGAGCGGAGAGAGCGGAGAAATCGCCGCTCGCCCCTGACCCGCTTCCTGATGGCGTTGCCGGCGGCGGCCGTCTCGTTCCTGTTCTCCTCGGTGCCGGCCTTCGCCGATCTGAAGATCTGCAACCGCATGTCCTACGTCGTCGAGGCAGCGATCGGCATCGACGACAAGGCGGCGACCGCGACGCGCGGCTGGTTCAGGGTCGATCCCGCCACCTGCCGCGTGGTCGTGCAGGGCACGCTGACCGCCGACCGCATCCTGCTCAACGCCCGCGCGCTCGGTGTCTATGGCGCCTCGCCGATTCCACAGAACGGCAGCGACATGCTCTGTGTCGCGCAGGACAATTTCGTCATTGCTGCGGCCCGGCAATGCCGCAGCGGCCAGACCCAGGCCGCGTTTACGCAAGTCACCCCGACGCAAAGCGCGGACGGCAACCTCATTGCCTATCTCGCCGAGGATTCCGAATATGACGACGAGCAGGCCCGCCTCGCCGGCATCCAGCGGCTTTTGGTCATTGCGGGCTACGATGCCGCGCCGATCGACGGCGTCGACGGGCCGAAGACGCAGGCAGCCCTGGCCGCGTTCCTGAAGAGCCGCGGATTGTCCTCGGACATCGTGGGCTCGCAAAACTTCTTCAAGACCATGGTCGATGCGGTGCAGACGCCGTCCGCGACCGGCCTCACCTGGTGCAACGATACGCCGCACAAGGTGATGGCGGCGATCGCGACCGACGACGGCAAGTCCGTGACCAGTCGCGGCTGGTATCGCATTGATCCCAAGACATGCCTGCATCCTGACGTGTCCGGTCAGCCGAAGCAGATCTTCAGCTTCGCGGAGGCCGTCGACGCCGACAACCGCGCCGTCAAGCTGAAGGACCGGCCGCTGAACTGGGGCGGCGACAGGCAGCTCTGCACACGCGAGACCAAGTTCGAGACCGTTGAGCAGACCGATTGCGGCGCGCGCGGTTTCGGGGCGACGGGATTTGGCGCGGTGGACATGTCGAGCGGCGGCAAGACGCTCCGCTTTGCGGTGCCGTGATGGTGTTGCTGTGATGGTGGCGGCGCCACAAACTCCGCTGTCGTCCCTGCGAATGCAGGGACCCATAACCACAGGGAGTGGTTGTGGCGCGAGCTGCCAACTACGCGTCTTCGCCAAACTCCTCCCCGTGGCTATGGGTCCCGGATCTTCGCTGCGCTCGTCCGGGACGACAGCGGAGGGTAGAGCTGCGCTCGAGCCTAACGGATAGAGAGTTGCGATGAACCAACCCCGCACCTTTGCCCATGTCGACACCTGGGTATTCGACCTCGACAACACGCTGTATCCGCATCACGTCAATCTGTGGCAGCAGGTCGATGTGCGGATCACCGAGTTCGTGTCGAGCTGGCTGCAGGTGACGCCGACGGAAGCGCGAAAACTGCAGAAGGATTATTACCTGCGTTTCGGCACCACGATGCGCGGCATGATGACCCTGCATGGCGTGTCCGCCGACGACTATCTCGCCTACGTCCACAAGATCGACCATTCGCCACTGGAGCCGAACCCTGCGCTCGGCGAGGCCATCGCAAAATTAACGGGGCGCAAGCTGATCCTGACCAATGGCTCGGTCGACCATGTCGATGCGGTGCTGGCGCGTCTCGGCCTGGCAACGCATTTCGACGGCGTGTTCGACATCATCGCCGCCCAGTTCGAGCCGAAGCCGGCGGCGCAGACCTATCAGAAATTCCTCGCCGACCACGCGGTCGATCCGACCCGCGCCGCCATGTTCGAGGACCTCGCCCGCAACCTCACCGTACCGCACCAGCTCGGCATGACCACCGTGCTGGTGGTGCCGGACGGAACGAAGGAGGTGGTGCGGGAGGATTGGGAACTGGAAGGCCGGGATGCTGCCCATGTCGACCACGTCACGGATGATCTGACGGGGTTTTTAGCGGGGTTGTCGTCCAAATAACCGCTGTCGTCCCGGGCTCGCTTCGCGCCCCGGGACGAAGGCGGAGTATGCCTTGACTCTCCCCCGCCAAATCCCGAAAAAGCGCTCCAATTCACACGAAACCACGCCTTCCCCCAGAGGAAATCCCGATGTCTCTTGCAGCCCTCGAATCCACCATCAACAGTGCCTTCGACGCGCGTGACGGCATCTCGACGTCGACCAGGGGCGAGGTGCGCGAAGCCGTGGACCAGGCGCTGGAGACCCTGGACAGGGGTGAGGCACGCGTTGCCGAGCGCGGGGCCGACGGCAAGTGGAAGGTCAATCAATGGCTGAAGAAGGCGGTGCTGCTGTCGTTCCGCCTCAACGACATGGACGTCATTCCCGGCGGCCCCGGCCAGGCGAGCTGGTGGGACAAGGTGCCCTCGAAGTTCGAAGGTTGGGGCCCGAACCGCTTTCGCGACGCCGGTTTTCGCGCGGTGCCTGGCGCCGTCGTCCGCCGCTCGGCCTTCATCGCCAAGAACGTCGTGCTGATGCCGTCCTTCGTCAATCTCGGCGCCTATGTCGATGAGAGCACCATGGTCGACACCTGGGCCACGGTCGGCTCCTGCGCCCAGATCGGCAAGCGCGTGCACATCTCCGGCGGCGCCGGCATCGGCGGCGTGCTCGAGCCGCTCCAGGCCGAGCCCGTGATCATCGAGGACGATTGCTTCATCGGCGCGCGCTCCGAGGTCGCCGAGGGCGTGATCGTGCGCAAGGGCGCGGTGCTGGCGATGGGCGTGTTCCTGGGCGCCTCGACCAAGATCGTGGACCGCGAGACCGGCGAGGTCTTCATCGGCGAAGTGCCCGAATATTCGGTGGTGGTGCCCGGCGCGCTGCCCGGCAAGCCGATGAAGAACGGCCAGATCGGACCGAGCACCGCCTGCGCCGTCATCGTCAAGCGCGTCGACGAGCGCACGCGCTCCAAGACCAGCATCAACGAGCTGCTGCGGGATTGAGCTAGAGCGACGATCCCAGACCCATCCCCGTCACCCTGAGGTGGCCGCTCCTTCAGCGGCCCTCGAAGGGCGACGGCACGGCTGGCGGCGACATCGCGGGCCGTTCATCCTTCGAGGCTCCCGGCGCGATGCTTTGCATCGCGCCACTCGCACCTCAGGATGACGGGTTCGAACCCCCTCTCCCTCCATCGCGACCAATCTTCGGGCGGCTCCTCCCGCCCGGAGCCGTTCGCATGGACTGGACCTGGTATCTGTTCCGCTTCGACGGTCGCATCAACCGCGCGCTGCTGTGGCAGGCGCTGCTGATCGTCGCGCTGCTGGCGGGCTTGCTGGAGATTGCCGGTCAAGTCATCGGAATCGTCGGAGGGACGAGGTCCACCCTAAAGCTCGGAATTGAGCTCGATTTCGACTTCGGACTCGACGGCCTCTTCAAGCTTATCGACCCCCGCGTCTCCCACGCGCTGGCATCAGCTGATCTCGCGGGCTCGATCCTCAAGGCGTCCGGCATGGCGCTGTTCTTCTGGATCTATCTCGCGACGGCGATCAAGCGACTCCATGACCGCGACAAGAGCGGCTGGTGGATCGTTCCGTTCTTCTTCCTGCCAGGCCTGTTCAGCCAGTTCGCCGACCTGCTGCCCAAATCAAGCTGGATATTTTCGCTCAACCTGACTGCCGCACTGCTATGGCTGTGGGGCCTCGTCGAAATGTTCTGCCGGTCCGGCACTGCGGGCCACAACCGCTTCGGCCCCGATCCGCTCGGCGACTTTGACGATGGCTCCGCATCCGCCGTTCCCCCTGCGAAAAGCTGGGACCAGAGCCGCGAGATCGAAATAGTCCCGCCCCGCGCTAGCCCACCCGGCGGCATGCATGTTAAGCGGGGCGCATGACCGATGCTCTGTCCATTGCCCGCGATCTGATCCGCTGCCCCTCGGTAACCCCTGAAGATGCCGGTGCGCTCGGGGTGCTCGAAAAAGCCCTCACCGCCGCCGGCTTCACTTGCCACCGCGTGACCTTCAGCGAGGAAGGCACTGCCGACGTCGACAATCTCTATGCGCGGATCGGCACTGAAGGCCCGCACATCACCTTTGCCGGCCACACCGACGTGGTACCAGCAGGTGACGAGAGCGCCTGGAGCGTCGGTGCGTTCTCCGGTGAGGTAAGGGACGGCGTCCTGCACGGCCGCGGCGCGGTCGACATGAAGGGCGGCATCGCCTGCTCGGTCGCCGCGGTGCTGGAGCATCTCGCCGCCAACGGCGGCCAGCCGCGCAGCGACGGAAAGGGCTCGATCTCGTTCCTGATTACGGGCGACGAGGAAGACGTCTCCATCAACGGCACCATCAAGCTGTTGAAATGGACGGCCGAGCGCGGCGAAAAATTCGACCATTGCGTGCTGGGCGAGCCCTCCAATGTCGAGACGCTCGGCGACACCATCAAGGTCGGCCGCCGCGGCTCGCAATCCGGCACGCTGTACGTGGATGGCGTGCAGGGCCATGTCGCCTATCCGCACCGCGCCTCCAATCCGGTGCCTGACATCGCCAGGCTGATCGTGGCGATCTCCGACGAGCCGCTCGACCATGGCAGCGCGCAATTCCAGGCATCCAATCTCGAGTTCACCTCGGTCGACGTCGGCAACAAAGCCAACAACGTGATCCCCGGCGAGGCCCGCGCCAAGTTCAATATCCGCTACAACGACAACCACACCCAGGCCTCCTTGCGCGAGCTGGTCGAGACGCGGCTGACAAAAGCCTGCGGCAACCGCATCAAGGCCCGCATCGTCTGGGAGCCCTCGAACTCCAACGTGTTCGTCACCAAGCCCGGCCCGTTCACCGATCTCGCGGTGTCCGCGATCGAGGAGGTGACGAGGCGGAAGCCCGAGCTGTCGACGTCAGGCGGCACGTCGGACGCGCGCTTCATCTCGAGCTATTGCCCGGTGATCGAATTCGGGCTGGTCGGCCAGACCATGCATCAGGTCGATGAGCGGGTGCCGGTTAAGGATCTGGAGAAGCTGACGCAGGTCTATCGCGGGATTTTGACGCGGTATTTTGCTTAATACTCCGCTGTCATCGCCCGGCCAGTGCGCAATTGCGCACTAGGACCGGGCGATCCAGTATTCCAGAGACGATAGTGATCGAACCGAAAGGCCGCGGCGTACTGGATGCCCCGGTCAAGCCGGGGCATGACAGCGAGGGTGTGGAGAGAGCGCGCAGTCTCTGCGCTCTCACACCTCTAATAATCCACCTTCATCAGATACAGCCCATCCGGCGGGGCGACGATGCCGCAGGCGGCGCGGTTGCGCGCCTCCAGCGCTGCGGAGAGATCGTCGGCGGTCCAGCGGCCCTCGCCGACCCAGACCAGCGAGCCCACCATCGAGCGCACCTGGCTGTGCAGGAACGAGCGCGCCGAGGTGACAATGGTGATGTCGCGGCCGTCACGCAGCACGTCGAGCTGGTCGAGCGTCTTCTCCGGCGATTTGGCCTGGCACTCGGTGTCGCGGAACGTGGTGAAATCGTGCTTGCCGAGCAGGCGCTGTGCCGCCGCATGCATCGCGTCGGCATCGAGCCGGCGCGGCACGCGCCAGGCGTGGCCGATGTCGAGCGCGAGATTGGCGCGGGTGTTGACGATGCGGTAGCGGTAGTGGCGCTTCACCGCCGAGAAGCGCGCCTCGAAGGTGTCAGGCACGATCTCCGTCTCCAGCACCGCGATCGGATGCGGGCGCAGATGCGCGTTGAGCCCGTCGCGAAACCGGCCCGGCGGAAACTGCTTGTCGATGTCGACATGCGCGACCTGGCCACGCGCGTGCACGCCGGCATCGGTGCGGCCGGCGCCGTGCACCCGCAAATCCGCGCCGGTCATCGCCTTCACGGCCGCCTCCAGCGCACCCTGCACCGAGGGCAGCGTGTCCTGCACCTGCCAGCCGAAGAACGGCGCGCCGTCATATTCGATGGTGAGCTTGTAGCGGGGCATCGCTGATTAGTTGAACCTCGCTCCCGCCTTCAACGGCACGCCGCGCAGGAAGTCCGCGGCCTGCATCCGGCCCTTACCTTCGCGCTGGAGCTCGATGATGCGGATGGCGCCCTCGCCGCAGGCGATGGTGAGCTTGTCATCGAGCACTTCGCCCGGCGCGCCCGACCCCTTTACCAATTCACACCGCAGGATCTTGACGCGCGCATTCTCGCTGACGCCGGCAAGCTCGGCCCAGGCGCCGGGAAACGGCGACAAGCCGTGGATGTGGCGCAGCACCGCGCGCGCCGGCCTGGTCCAGTCGATCCGCGCCTCGGCCTTGTCGATCTTGGCGGCGTAGGTGACGCCGTCCTCGCTCTGCTTCTTGAGCTGGAGCCCATCGCGGGCGAGCGCGGCCATCGCGCGCACCATGAGATCGGCGCCGAGGCGGGAGAGACGATCGTGCAAATCGAGTGCAGTCATGTTGTCAGTGATCGCGAGGCGCTCGGCCATGGCGACATCGCCGGTATCCAAACCGACATCCATCCTCATCACCATCACGCCGCTCTCGGCATCATCAGCCATGATCGCGCGGTTGATCGGCGCTGCGCCGCGCCAGCGCGGCAGCAGCGAGGCATGCAGATTGTAGCAGCCGAGCTTTGGCGCATCGAGGATCGCCTGCGGCAGGATCATGCCGTAGGCGACGACCACGGCGGCATCGGCATCGAGCGCGCTGAACTCGTCGAGCGCTTCCTGGGTCTTCAGCGTCTTCGGCGTCAGCACGGGAATGCCGAGCTTTCGCGCAGCCTCTTCGACCGGGGTTGGCTGCAATTGCAGGCCGCGCCGCCCGCCGGGCTTCGGCGCGCGGGTGTAGACGGCGACGATCTCGTGGCCATGCGCGACCAGCTCGAGCAGCGTCGGCACGGAGAAATCGGGCGTGCCCATGAAGATCAGGCGGAGGGGCATGACAAGGACTCGATGCGTTCCCTCCCCCTTGTGGGGGAGGGCTAGGGAGAGGGGTGCCACACGACGCGCTCTTTCGGGACAAGCGTTCGCGGCACGCACTCGATTCAGATGACGGATAGACTTCCGCCTGGGCTACCCCTCTCCCCCGCCCTCCCCCCTTGTGGGGGAGGGAGCGCAGGGGAATGCGGGCAGCACCAAAACTCACTCCGCGCGCTTGGCGGCTTTCTCGAACTTCTTCATGACGCGGTCGCGCTTGAGCTTCGACAGATAGTCGACGAACAGGACACCGTTGAGGTGGTCGATCTCGTGCTGGATGCAGGTGGCATAGAGGCCTTCGGCGTCCTCCTCGTGCAGCTTGCCGTCGAGATCGGTGAAGCGGACGCGCACCTTCGCAGGGCGCTCGACCTCCTCGTAATATTCGGGGATCGAGAGGCAGCCTTCCTCGTAAGTGGACAGCTCCTCGGACGAGGCGATGATCTCGGGATTGATGAAGACGCGCGGAAGCGGCGTGGTCTCGCCGTTCTCGTCGCGCTTGGCGAGGTCCATGGTGATCAGCCGCAGCGGCTGCGCGATCTGGATCGCGGCGAGGCCAATGCCGGGCGCGTCGTACATGGTCTCGAACATGTCGTCGGCAAGCTTGCGGATCTCCGAGGTGACCTTCTCGATCGGCTTGGAGACCAGACGCAGCTGCCTGTCGGGCAGGATGATGATTTCTCTGAGGGCCATGGCCGCGATTTAAGCCCCGCGCCGGGTGCGGTCAATGCGGCCGGGAACCCCGTTAACTCTCCGCTAACCATAAAACTTCGCTTTTCGTTACCCATGAAAATTAGGGGACCGTTAACCGTCAACGTTCCCTCTTCGTTCGCGGGAGCCAGCGAATCGGCTAGAACGGCGGCATGAACGAGATCATTTTCATGTTGGGCGACTGGCCGGTGCGCACGATCGATGCGCTGATCGGCTTCGGCGCGCTCGTCCTCATCCTCCTGGTGGTCATCGCCGTCGTGATCGCCCGCTCGGGCCGACGCGGCGCGGAACTCGCGATGGCGCATGCGATCCGGGCCGACGAGCTCGAGGAGCGCCTCAGCGAGGTGCTGCGCGCCCAGAGCGAATCCTCAGGGCGGGTCGACGCCATGACCCAGGCGCTGGCGGGACGCCAGGCCGAGATGGCACGCGCGGTCAACGAGCGGCTGGATTCGGTGACCCATCGCGTCGGCCAGTCGATGGAACATTCGACCCGCAACACCCTGGAGAGCCTCCGCGCACTGCACGAGCGGCTCGGCATCATCGACAGCGCCCACAAGAACCTCACCGATCTCACCACCCAGGTCACGACCCTGCGCGACGTGCTCGCCAACAAGCAGTCGCGCGGCGCCTTCGGCCAGGCGCGGATGGAGGCGATCGTCCAGGACGGTCTTCCAAAGGGCGCCTACGAGTTCCAGTTCACGCTCTCGACGGGAAAGCGGCCGGACTGCGTCGTGTTCCTGCCCGACCAGCGCCCGCTCTGCATCGACGCGAAATTTCCGCTGGAGGCGATGACGGCGCTGCACGACGCCCGCACCGACGAGGAGCGGCGCGTTGCCACGCAGCGGCTGCGCGGCGACGTGATGAAGCATGTCAGCGACATCGCGGAAAAATACCTCGTCACCGGCGAGACCCAGGAGATGGCGCTGATGTTCGTGCCGTCGGAATCGGTCTACGCCGAAATCCACGACGGTTTCGACGACGTGATCCAGAAGGCCTATCGCGCCCGCGTGGTGCTGGTGTCGCCCTCGCTCTTGATGCTCGCAATCCAGGTGATGCAGCAGATCATGAAGGACGCGCGCATGCGCGATGCCGCCGACCAGATTCAGACTGAAGTGATCAAGCTCGGCGACGATCTGGGACGCCTCAGGGATCGCGTGGTCAAATTGCAGAAACACTTTTCCGATGCGAACGAGGACGTCCGCCAGATCCTGATCTCCGCCGACAAGATCGAGAAGCGTGCCGGAAGGATTGAGGAGCTCGATTTCAGCAAGAGCGATGCGGAAGGGCCGCGGCTGGTGGCGACGGGCGCAAGTGAGCTGTTCCCGCGGAAGCTCCAGGCGGGGGAGTAATTCTCTTCTGAGATCAGGTACGCTGCCAGTCCAATTTCACTGTCGTCGCCCGGCTTGACCGGGCGACCCAGTATCCCAGAGACGGCAGATGAGCCCTCGCTGCTACTACGTGTACATTCTCGCCAGCAAGATTGGCGGAACGCTCTACATTGGCATCACCAACGACCTCATCCGCCGGGTCGCACAACACAAGCTGAAGCTCATCGAGAGCTTCACGAAAGACTACGGCGTCGTGAGGCTGGTCTACTTCGAGCAGTTCGATGACCCCGAGAATGCGATCAAGCGGGAAAAGCGCCTGAAGAAGTGGAAGCGTGATTGGAAGATCGCGCTGATCGAGAAGGACAATCCGGACTGGAACGATCTCTATCCGGAGATTGCAGGTCCTCCATAACTCCGGCCTCTGGAATACTGGGTCGCCCGGTCAAGCCGGGCGACGACACCTCACTTGTGGCCCCCAGAATCTGCTAACACCGTCCCATGACCGCTCCCGACGCGACCTCCCCCGCCGCGACCTCCGCCCCCGCCGCCTCCTGGCGCGACAGCCTTGCCGTTTACCTGCAGCCGCGGGTGCTGATCGTGCTGTTTCTCGGCTTCTCTTCCGGCCTGCCGCTGGCGTTGTCGGGCTCGACGCTGCTGGTGTGGATGCGCGAGGCCGGGGTTGACTTGAAGACGATCGGGCTGTTCGCGCTGGTCGGCACGCCCTACACGCTGAAATTCCTGTGGGCCCCGCTGGTGGATGCGCTGCACGTGCCGCTGTTCACCCGGGCGTTCGGGCGGCGGCGCGGCTGGCTGGTGTTTTCGCAACTACTGCTGATCGTCGCGATCCTGCTGCTGGCGATGACCGACCCGGCCAGCTCGCCGTTCTACGTCGCGCTGGGCGCGCTGCTGGTGGCGACGACGTCGTCGACGCAGGACATCGTGGTCGACGCCTTCCGCGTCGAGAGCCTGCCGGAGAGCGAGCAGGCCGCCGGCATGGCGGCTTACGTTGCGGCCTACCGCATCGGCATGCTGGTCTCGACCGCGGGCGCGCTGTTCATCGTCTCGGGCTTCGAAGGCACCGGCATAGCCCGCACCTCGGCGTGGATGTGGGGCTACGTGGTGATGGCCGCGATGGTGCTGATCGGCACGATCACCGCGCTGGCGGCGACCGAGCCGGCGCAATCCGCACAGGCGGAAGCTGCGACACAAACCGAGACCGCATTTGCACGTGTGTTGAGCGCAGCGATCGGCGCGTTCTCCGAATTCCTGTCGCGCAAGGACGCACTCGCCGCGCTCGCCTTCGTCGTGCTGTTCAAGTTCACCGATGCCTTCTCGGGCACGATGACGGCGCCGTTCGTGATCGACCTCGGCTTCACCCGCAACGATTATGCGGCGATCGTGAAGGGCGTCGGCCTCGCCGCCACCCTGATCGGCGGGTTTGCCGGCGGCTTCGTCGCGCGGCGTTATTCGCTCGCGACCAGCCTCTGGATCGGCGGCGTGGTGCAGGCGCTGGCCAATTTGTCCTTTGCCTGGCTCGCAATGGTCGGCACCAATCAATGGGCGCTGGCGCTCGCGATCTGCGCCGAGAACTTCACCAGCGCGATCGGCACCGTGATCTTCGTGGCCTACCTGTCGGCGCTCTGCCAGAACCCGCTGCACACGGCGACGCAATATGCGCTGCTCACCGCGCTCGCGGCGGTGGGGCGGACCTATCTGTCGTCGAGTGCGGGCTATGTCGCAGAGACGACGGGCTGGCCGCTGTTCTTCGTGATCTGCGTGCTGGTGGCGATCCCGAGCCTGCTGCTGCTCGCCTGGTTGCAGAAGCGCGGGCATTTTGAGGCGCTGGGGCCAGTCAGGGTGTGATGGTCTCGTAGTTTGAAGGTCTCGTAGTTTGAAGGTCTCGTAGGGTGGGCAAAGGCGCGACGCGCCGTGCCCACCATCGCGCCAGGAATTCGAAAGAGGTGGTGGGCACGCTTTGCTTTGCCCAACCTTCGGCATCTCGCCTCGCCGCCCCTACTGCTTCTTGATCAGGCTCCACTTCGTGATCACGGCTTCGCTCATCTGGCCGGGATCGCTGGCGCAGGCGACTTCGTCGACCTTGACCGAGATTTCCTTGCCGACGAACGTCTTCAGCTGCGCCGCTTGCGCATCGCCGCTCGGAACGAGCTGGAAGGTCTCGGGCCCGGTCTCGAGATTGCACAACCCGTTCGGCGGCGGCAGGCGGCGCGGCTCGGACGTGATCTGGTAGGTCGCAACCCGCTTGCCGGCATTCTTGACGTCGCGCACTTTCAAGGCGTTCAACTCGCCGGACAACACCTCGCCGGCGTTGATCGGCTTGCCGGGCTTGGACGGCGGCGGCGCTCCGTCGTCCTGCTGCGCGGAGATGGCCGGGCTCGCCAGCAGCATCATCGTCGCGACCAAAGCCAAGCGTGTGGCGAAAAGTTTCGTCATGTCGTCCGTTCCGTAAAGTCTGGATGGCTAGAACAGGGTACGCTGCCGCATCGCGGCCGATAGCGTACCTTCATCGAGATAATCAAGCTCGCCACCGACAGGCACACCATGGGCCAGCCGGGTTACTTTTACGTTGGCGTCCTGAAGCAGGTCGGTGATGTAGTGCGCCGTGGTCTGGCCGTCCACCGTCGCATTCAGCGCCAGGATGATTTCATGCACCCGAGAATCATGTGCGCGCGCGACCAGCGCGTCGATCGTCAGATCCTGCGGGCCGACGCCGTCGAGCGGCGACAATGTCGCGCCCAGCACATGATAGCGACCCTGGGTCGCATTGGCGCGCTCCAGCGCCCAGAGATCGGCGACGTCGGCGACGACGACGATGATGGCGTCATCGCGCTTCGGATCGGTGCAGACAGTGCAGGGATTTTGCGTATCGATGTTGCCGCAGGTCTTGCAGACCTGGACCTTGTCGAGCGCGACCTGCATGGCCGAGGCCAGCGGCATCATCAGCGCTTCGCGCTTCTTGATCAGATGCAGCGCCGCGCGCCGCGCCGAGCGCGGACCGAGGCCCGGCAGCCGCGCGAGAAGCTGCACCAGCCGCTCGATTTCAGGACCCGCAACCGCGCCCATCTTATTGGCCGAACAACCCCGGCGGCAGGCCGAGCCCGCCGGTCAGCGACTGCATCTTCTCCTGCATCGCGGTCTCCGCCTTGCGGCGGGCATCACTGAGCGCGGTCACGAGCAGATCTTCGAGCACTTCGCGCTCTTCCGGCTTCATCAGCGAGGGGTCGATCTTGATGCCCTTGACGTCCATCTTCGCGGTCATGCGCACCGCGACGAGGCCGCCGCCGGAAATGCCCTCGACTTCCACGTTGCCCAGCTGCTCCTGCATCTCCTGCATCTTGGATTGCAGCTGCGCCGCCTGCTTCATCATGCCGAGAAAATCAGCCATCGGTGCTCGTCCTTGGAAAAAGATGGGCTCAGAGATCGTCGCCGTCGGAACCGTCGGGCGGATCGTCACTGCCATAGTCAGCGTTTATATTGGCTTCCGGCGTCTCGGGGGCAAGCCTGCGGACCTCTACAACCTTCGCGCCGGGGAAACGCGACAGCACCTCCCGCACGCGCGGATCGGCCTCCGCGGTACGGGCATGCTCCTGCTTCGCCGCCTGGTTCACCGAGCGCAGCGTCGGCTGGCCCTGCTCGTTGGAGACGATCACCGTCCAGCGGCGGCCGGTCCACAGCTCGAATTTCCTCGCGAGCTCTGAGATCATGGTCTTGGAGGCGTTCGGCTCGAGCGCGACCTCCAGCCGGCCCTCCTCGAAACGGACGAGGCGCATGTCGCCTTCGAGCGCGCTCTTGGTCATGATGTCGCGCTTCTGCCCGGCCAGCGCGACGAGCTGGGTGAAACTCGTGATGCGCAACGCCGGCGCCGCGCCTTGCGGATCCGGCGCAGGTGCGGCCATCTGCGGCCGCGCACCACCACCGCCAAATGAAGGCGACGAGGTCGGCATGCGAACAGGCGCTGCGGAGGCCGTCGGCGCGGCCGGTACGCTGCGTGCAGCGCCGCCGCCGCTCGCGACCGGCGAGCCGCCGCCGTTCTGCTCCAGCATCCTGATCGCTTCGTCCGGCGTCGGCAGGTCGGCGACATAGGCGATGCGCACCAACACCATCTCGGCGGCCGCAGCCGGGCGCGTTGCGGCCTGCACCTCGGTGATGCCCTTGAGCAGCATCTGCCACATCCGCGACAGCACGCGCATCGAGATTTTCGAGGCGAACTCCTTGGCGCGAACCCGCTCGGTCTCGCCATAGGCGACGTTGTCGGCAATCGCCGGAATGACCTTCACGCGGGTGACGAAATTGACGAATTCGGCAAGGTCCGAGAGCACGACGATGGGATCGGCGCCGACGTCGTACTGGTCGCGGAACTCCTTGAAGGCGGCGGCGATATCGCCGCGCGCCAGCGAATCGAAGAGGTCGATGACGCGGGTGCGGTCGGCGAGCCCCAGCATCTGCCTGACCGCGTCGGCCTTCACCGTGCCTGCCGCATGGGCAATGGCTTGATCGAGCAGCGACAGCGAATCACGCACCGAGCCTTCGGCGGCGCGCGCGATGATGCCGAGCGCCTCCGGCTCGATCTCGACGCTTTCCTTCGCGGCGATATTGGCGAGGTGCTTCATCAGCACGTCGGCCTCGACGCGGCGCAGGTCGAAACGCTGGCAGCGCGACAGCACGGTGACGGGAACCTTGCGGATCTCGGTCGTCGCGAACACGAATTTGGCGTGCTCCGGCGGTTCCTCCAGCGTCTTCAGGAAGGCGTTGAACGCCGCCGTCGACAGCATGTGGACTTCGTCGATGATGTAGACCTTGTAGCGCGCGCTGGCCGGCGCGTAGCGCACGCTGTCATTGATCTGGCGGACGTCGTCAACGCCTGTGTGCGAGGCCGCGTCCATTTCCAGCACGTCCATGTGCCGGCTTTCCATGATCGCCTGGCAATGCACGCCCAGGGTCGGCATGTGGATGGTCGGGCCCTTCACCGAACCATCCGGCATCTCGTAGTTGAGTGCACGGGCCAGGATGCGCGCAGTGGTGGTCTTGCCGACGCCGCGGACGCCGGTGAGGATCCAGGCCTGCGGAATTCGCCCGGTCTCGAACGCATTGGAGACGGTGCGGACCACCGCTTCCTGGCCGATCAGATCGTCGAAACTGGAGGGACGGTATTTGCGCGCCAGCACCCGGTACGGCGCGTTGCCCGGGCCGGCGCTGTCGGGGTTGGGAGGGGCGCCAGCGTCGGTCATCGGTCGATCCGCAATGAAAAAATTCTCTTGGCCGGCTTTTGCGGAAAGGAGCGCGCTGGCGGCTGGTGCCGCCGGCGCTGATTCGCTCGAAAAACAGGTAGGAGACTGACGAGCGACCCGATCCGGACCTCGTTAGGGCTGCTTCCTTCCGGACCTGACCCGGTTGGCGAGTGGCTCGTCCACCGCCAATCTCCCGGTCCCTATTTGGGGCCAAAAGGGGCGGAAAGCAAGCGGCGATCGCCCTTGATCGACGGTGCCTGCCCAGCATCCGGGCAATTCCCGATCTGCCCAGCCGATAGGCTGTGCTTTCACTGAAAGTGCGACCTTGGTATGAACCTGCCGGAACCTGTCCCAACCAGAAAAGCGATTGATCCCAATGGTTACACGTCGTGATGTTGCATCGATTGTCGGACTTGGCGCGATGACCGCGGCCGTGCTGGCTTCGCCCGCTGTGGCCCAGACCGCCGATCCGAACGAATCGACCTTCGCCCGGATCCGCCGGACCAAGAAGATGCGGATCGGCGCGGTCGGCGGCGGCGCTCCCTATTACATGAAGGATCTCTCCAGCGGTCAGTGGAAGGGCTTCTACATCGACATCGCCAAGGGGCTCGCCGACGATATGGAGGCCGAGCTCGAGATCACCGAGACCACCTGGGGCAATTCGGTGCTCGATCTGCAGGCCAACAAGATCGACATCTTCTTCGGCCTCAACCCGACCCCGAAGCGCGCGCTGGTGGTCGACTTCTCGGTGCCGGTGTTCAACAACGCCTTCGCCATTCTCTGCAAGAAGGACTTCAAGCCGAAGAGCTGGGCCGAGCTGAACTCACCCGACATCAAGATCGCGGTCGACCAGGGCTCCTCGCACGATCAGGTCGTCAGCCGCCTGACACCGAAGGCGCAGATCACGCGGCTGAAGACCGCGGACGACGCCACCGCCGCGCTGCAGACCGGCCGCGTCGACGCGCAGTGCCTGATCACCATGCTGTCGTTGACCGTGCTGAAGAAAAACCCCTCGCTCGGCCAGCTCGTGCTGCCGACGCCGATCTTCGCCACGACGTCGAATGCCGGCTTCCGCCGCGAGACCGACAAGACCTGGCGCGACTACGTCAACACCTGGATCGACTTCAACAAGGGCCTCGGCTTCATCCGCAACGCGATCATCACCAACATGGAGCTGGTGGGCGTGACCGAAGCGGACATTCCGCCGGGCGTTTCGCTGTAACAACCGGTAAGGTTAGGCTGGCTATCTCCGCGCACTCCGCTCTGTCCCCTCTCCCGCTTGCGGGGGAGGGTTGGGGTGGGGGTCTCTCCACAAAGAGACTCCCCTAGAGGAGAGAGCCCCCACCCGCCGCGCTCTGGCGCGCAAGTGCGCTGCCGAGCGCGTCGACCTCCCCCGCAAGCGGGAGAGGTGCACCGAGAACGACGCGACACCGTTCCAAGCTTTTCGCCGGCTGAGTAAAAACACACATGTATCAGTGGGACTTTGGCATCCTCTGGAACTATCGCTGGCTCTTTCTCAACGGGCTTGGCGTCACCGTCGGCTTCACCGTGGTCATCGTCGTGTGCGGGCTGCTGTTCGGCCTGTTTGGGGCGTTCGGCACCCTGTCGCGCTTTAGGGCGTTGCGCCTGCTCGCCCTCACCTTCATCGAGGCGTTTCGCTGCACGCCGATCCTGGTGCAGCTGATCTGGTTCTATTACGCGCTGCCGATCCTCGCCGGCGTCGAGATGACGCCGATCACGGCCTCGGCGCTGGCGCTCTCGCTCTATGGCGGCTCGTTCTATTCGGAAATCATCCGCGGCGGCATCATCTCGATCGACCGCGGGCAGTCCGAAGCCGGCGCCGCGCTGGGCATGACGCCGATCCAGACCATGCGGCGCATCGTGCTGCCGCAGGCGATCAAGCGCATGATCCCGGCGCTGATGAACCAGTCGATCATCCAGTTCAAGAACACCTCGCTGGTCTCGGTGCTGGCAGTGCCCGACCTCGTCTATCAGAGCCAGGTCGCCGCCCATGACAGCTACCGGCCGCTGGAGACCTACACCGCGGTCGCGGTCGCCTATGCGGCGATCCTGATCCCGCTCACCATCCTCGTCCGCCGCGGCGAGAAGCGATTGGCGGTCAGCGAATGAGCGAGACGCAAAAGATCGAGATCCGCAGCCTGCGCAAGAGCTTTGGCAGCAACGAGGTTTTGAAGAACATCAATCTCGACGTCGCCAAGGGCGGCGTGGTCGCGCTGATCGGCCCGTCGGGCTCGGGCAAGTCGACGCTGCTCCGCTGCATCAATCTGCTGGTCGTGCCCGATGGCGGCAGCGTTCGTGTCGGCGACACGCGCTTTGCGTTCGGTGACGGTGCGAAGCTGCCCGACGTGAAGACGCTGGCAAAATTCCGCGCCACCACCGGCATGGTGTTCCAGCATTTCAATCTGTTCCCGCACATGACGACGCTTGAGAACGTGATGGAGGGACCGGTCACGGTGCGGCGCATGGCCAAGGCCGACGCCGAAAAGCTTGCGCGGACGCAGCTCGCCAAGGTGGGGCTTGCGGAGAAGGCCGACCAATATCCGGCGACGCTGTCCGGCGGACAGAAGCAGCGCGTCGCGATTGCGCGCGCGCTGGCGATGGAGCCTGACGTGATGCTGTTCGACGAGGCGACCTCCGCGCTTGATCCCGAACTGGTCGGTGAGGTGCTGAACGTGATCCAGCAACTGGCCTCCGAAGGCATGACCATGGTGATCGTGACCCACGAGATCGCTTTTGCCCGCGAGGTCGCCGACCGCCTCATCTTCATGCGCGATGGCGTCGTGGTCGAGGAAGGCCCCGCGCGGCAGGTCATCGACAACCCAAAGGAAGCCGCCACCCGCGCCTTCCTCAGCCATTTCCACCGCACCGGCGCATTGCCGCCGGCCACAACGGCATCGTGATGTCCGACATCAACCGCGTCTATCTCGTCACCGGTGCCGCCAGCGGCATCGGCCGTGCCACCGCCAAACTGCTCGCCGCGCCGGGCGTAGGGCTTCTGCTCCACACGCGATCGAACGCAGAGGGGCTTCAAGCCACCGCGGCGGACATTGAAGCGAAGGGCGCCGTGGCAGCAAGTTGCCTTGGCGATCTCGCCGAGGAGAGCGCGGCCACCGACGCCATCGCCGCTGCGAAAGCCGCCTTCGGCCGGCTCGACGGATTGATCCTGGTCGGCGGCCATGCCCGCCGCGGCAGCGCGATCGGCACGCCGGCGGATCAATTCCGGCAGGCGATGGATGAGTCAGCGCTGGCCTTCACGCGAATGGTCGAGGCGGCGCTCCCACTGCTGCGCGCAGGGCAAAATGCACGGATCGTCGCCGTGTCCTCCTTCGTCGCACATGCGATCCGGCCCGAATTCGCACCGTTCGCGGCAACGGCCGCGAGCCGTTCCGCGCTGGAAGCCTTGGTGCGACTGACCGCGATCGAGCTCGCCAGCGACGGCATCACCGTCAACGCGGTGTCGCCCGGCCTCATCGTCAAGGACAAGCCGAGCGAGAGCCGGCTGTTGCCCGAGCAGATCGCCGCGACCGAAGCGCTGATCCCGATGCGCCGCCGCGGGCGACCGGAAGAGGTCGCCGAGATC
Source organism: Bradyrhizobium sp. WSM2793 (assembly GCF_000379585.1). Lineage (NCBI taxonomy): Bacteria > Pseudomonadati > Pseudomonadota > Alphaproteobacteria > Hyphomicrobiales > Nitrobacteraceae > Bradyrhizobium > Bradyrhizobium sp. WSM2793. The sequence continues at coordinate 19,270 of NZ_KB902797.1, forward strand.
ATCGCCTTCCTGGCATCCCCAAAAGCATCCTACGTCACCGGCCAGGTCTGGCACGTCAATGGAGGCCTGACATGAGCGAAGCAACCGTCGAACGTCTCAGGCTGTTCCTGATCGAGAGCCCGATCAAGATGGCGCGCCTGCAGGGCGTCGGCAACGTCATGGGCACGGTGAAGCGCGTGCTGATCGAGCTCACCGCGAGCGACGGCGTGGTCGGCTGGGGCGAGGCGGCGCCGTGGGAAGTGTTCACGGGAACGCCGGAAGCCGCGTTCGCCGCGCTCGATATCTACTTGCGTCCCATCGTCCTCGAAAAGCCGGTGCGCCGCATCCGCGCACTGATGGCCGAGCTCGATCGCGCGCTGGTCGGCCATGCCGAAGCCAAGGTCGCCATCGAGATGGCGCTGCTCGACATCGTCGGCAAATCGTCGGGGCTCTCGGTCGCCGACCTCCTCGGCGGCCCCGTGCGCGACACCATTCCCCTCTCCTTCTCCATCGCCGATCCGAATTTCGCCGCCGATCTCGAGCGCATGCGAAAAATGGTTCCGGACGGCAATGTCATCTACAAGGTCAAGACCGGCGTGAAGCCGCATCGCGAGGATCTCGACCATCTCGAAGCGATCCGAAAGGAGTTCGGCGACAAGGTCGATCTGCGCGTCGATTACAACCAGGCTCTCGCGCCGTTCGGCGCCATCAAGATTTTGCGCGACGTCGAAGAGTTCGCGCCGACCTTCATCGAGCAGCCGGTGCCGCGCAAATATCTCGACGTGATGGCCCAGCTCACCGCGGCGCTGGAAACGCCCGTGCTTGCCGACGAAAGCTGCTTCGACCGCCGCGACATGATGGAAGTGGTGCGCCGCGAGGCGGCCGACGCCGTTTCGATCAAGCTGATGAAGGCCGGCGGCCTGTTCGAGGCGCAGGCGATCATGGCCATCGCCGACATCGCCGGCCTGCCCGGCTATGGCGGCACGCTGTGGGAAGGCGGCATTGGCCTAGCCGCCGGCACGCAGCTGATTGCGGCGACGCCTGGCATTTCGCTCGGCTGCGAATTCTACATGCCCCATCATGTGCTGACCGAGGACGTGCTGGAGGAGCGCGTCGCCAACCGCGCCGGCCATGTCGTGGTGCCCGATGGTCCCGGCCTCGGCATTCGCGTCAGCGAGGCCTCGATCCGCGCCAATGCGCGGGTGCTGGCGGAGGTGTGAGCCTGCGGTCGCAGCTACAAACTCCGCTGTCGTCCCGGCGAACGCCAGGACCCGTACCGCGTGATCTAACGATGAACACAGGTCGTTGTACCGCGGAACGACGCTTCAAACGACGACCGTGTATGCAGCAAGAGCGGGACGCCATCCTTCCCCTTGCCAACTCCCTATCGTATGGTCGGGCCAAACACGCCCGAGCCGATCGGGCCATCCGGAAACCTTCATGCCCGAACCCGCCTGGACGCTGCACTCCCGCCTGAAAGAGGACACCATCGACATCGGCGATCTGCCGCTGTCGAAGGTGCTGGTCATCAAGGACGCGCATTATCCCTGGCTGCTGCTGGTGCCGCGGCGCACTGATGCGGTCGAGATCATCGATCTCGACGAGGTGCAGCAGGCGCAGCTGATGACGGAGATCTCCCGCGTCTCGCGCGCGCTGAAGGAGATCACCAGATGCGACAAGCTCAATGTCGCGGCGCTCGGCAACCTCGTGCCGCAGCTTCATGTTCACATCATCGCGCGGCGCACCAGCGATGCGGCCTGGCCGCGGCCGGTCTGGGGCGTGATGCCGCCATTGGCGCATGACGCCGCAGAGGTTCAGAATTTCATCAGCGCGCTTCGCCGCAAGATCTGGTTGGGTTGAAAGAACGATAATGTCAGCATTCAACGCATTTCCGCTGGGACAGCCGGCCTTCGTCACCAACATCCTCGATCGCGCCGCGCATCTGCGCCGCGACGACCAAAAGCTGTTCGCGATGGAGCAGAAGCCCTCCTCGCGCGCCTATGTCGTTTACCGCGACTCGCTCCTGATCAAGCGCGAGGGCGACAAGATTCGCGCGCTGCTCTCGATCGACGAGGCGCTGAAGTGCGGCGCCAATCCCGGCACGATCTTCCTGGGGCTGCGGGACGGCGCCGCGATGTTCGGCATGGGCCTGTCGCAGGCCGCGGCCGAGAAGCTGGTCGGACGCGAGGACTACACCGTGACCGAGCTGCGCGGCATGGCGATGCAGGGCGCGATTCCCCCCGACGAGCTGTCGGCGATCGCGATGGCGAAGTCGATGGTCGGTTGGCACCAGCGCCACGGCTATTGCGCCAATTGCGGCTCTCGCAGCGCGATGAAGGAAGGCGGCTGGAAGCGCGAATGCCCGGCTTGCAAGGCCGAGCATTTTCCCCGGACTGACCCTGTCGTGATCATGCACGTCGCCTCCGGCGACAAGTGCCTGCTTGGCCGCCAGAAGCAGTTTCCGGCAGGGATGTATTCCTGCCTCGCCGGCTTTGTCGAGGCCGCCGAGACCATCGAGGACGCGGTGCGCCGCGAGATCCTGGAAGAATCCGGAATCCGCTGCACCGACGTGCAATATTACATGACGCAGCCCTGGCCCTATCCGTCGTCGCTGATGATCGGCTGCAGCGCGCGGGCTGTGAGCGAGGACATCGTCGTCGATCACTCAGAGCTGGAGGATGCGCGCTGGTTCACGCGCGAGGAGGCAGCCCTGATGCTGACGCGAACGCATCCGGACGGACTCGCCGGCCCGCATCCCTTCGCCATCGCCCATCATTTGCTCGGCCGCTGGGTCCACGACAAGAGCTGACCGCCGTGGCCGCATCCGGGATCGCACCGCGAATCCTCTGTATCGGCATACCCGTGCGCGACCTCACCTTTCGGGTCGAGGCCGTGCCGGCGCGCGGCAGCAAGGCCAACGCCAGCCATCTCGCCGAGATCTGCGGCGGCAACGCGCTCAATGCCGCCATCGCGATTGCGCGACTTGGTGGCCGCGTCTTTTTCGCAGGTCCCATGGGCGATGCGCGGGAAACGTCGAGCGGCTTCATCCTCGACCAAATGGCGCAGGAGGGCATCGACACCACGCACATCGTGCGCATGCCTGATGTGACCACGCCGGTGTCCGCGATCATGATCGAGCCCTCGGGCGAACGGACGCTCACGATCTATCGCGATCCCGGCCTGTGGAGCGTGAAGCTGCCTGATGCCGACGAATTGCTGGCCGATTGCCGCGCCGTCCTCGTCGAAAGCCGCTGTGCCTCATTCTGCATTGATCTCTGCGCCGAGGCCCGGCGACGCGGCATTCCCGTCATCGTCGGCGTCGATCGCGCGATGTCGTTGCAGGACGGCCTGCTGACCGCCGGCTCGCATCTGCTGTTCGCCAGCGAGCAGGTGCAGGAGACCGCCGGCATCGCCGACGACGCCGAAGCGTTGCAACGCCTGGCCAGGCTGACGCCCGCCTTCCTTGCCGCAACCCGCGGCCCGCTTGGTACCATCTGGCTGAACGAGACAGGCGAGCTGGAGGAGACCGCGGCCTTCCCGGTCCAGGCGGTCGATACGCTCGGCGCCGGCGACGTCTTTCATGGCGCCTTCGCACTCGGCCTCGCTGAGGGCGGCGACGTGCGGCAGGCGCTGCGATTCGCCGCGGCCGCGGCAGCACTGAAATGCACCCGCCACGGCGGTGGCATGGCTGCACCCCAACGCATTGAAGTTGAAGAGTTTTTGCGAGGAAGGCCGTAGAGCAATTCCATTGATGAGCCGAGATTATGGGCTTGCTGGGGAAAGATTTTCTCTATATCAGGGAAATCAGCCCCTTAAATGGAACAAAGTTCTTCAAATGACCGACGTCGCCGTCCAGATCCCCGAGACCAGCCGCCGCCTCGATGCCATCGACCGTAAGATCCTGATGGTTCTGCAGGAGGATGCCTCCCTGTCCGTCGCCGAGATCGGCGACCGCGTCGGACTGTCCTCGACCCCCTGCTGGAAGCGCATCCAGCGCCTGGAGGCTGACGGCGTGATCCTGAAACGGGTGGCCCTGGTCGACCAGAACAAGATCGGGCTCGGCATCTCCGTGTTCGTGTCGGTGGAAAGCTCCGATCATTCCGACGCCTGGCTGAAGAAATTCGCCGAAGCCGTCAGCGCCATGCCCGAGGTGATGGAGTTCTATCGCATGGCTGGCGACGTCGACTACATGCTGCGCGTCGTGGTCGCGGACATGCAGGCCTATGACGTGTTCTACAAGAAGCTGATCAGCGCCGTGCCGCTGAAGAACGTCACCTCGCGTTTCGCAATGGAGAAGATCAAGTCGGTCACCGCGCTGCCGATCCCGGCGGTGGTGGCGGCGTAGGTCGCGCTGCACGGACGCTGTCATCGCCCGGCGAAGACCGGGCGATCCAGTATTCCAGAGACAGCGATTGGATACGGAGAAGCTGCGGCGTACTGGATTCCCCGCTTTCGCGGGGAATGACAGCGGAGAGACAGGCACGGATCGTGCCTCACTCGAGCAACCTCAAATCTTCTGATTGTACTCGCCGACCTCGGGATGCGTGCGCAGCACGCAGTTCACCATCTCGAACATGTCGTGCATGCGCTGCTCGGAGACCGGGCTCTCGACCACGACGACGAGCTCGGGCTTGTTGGAGGAGGCGCGCACCAGGCCCCAGCTGCCGTCCTCGACCGTGACGCGCACGCCATTGACGGTGACGAGATCACGGATTGCCTGCCCGCCGATCTTGGCGCCCTTGGCCTGCAAGCCCTCAAAATGCTTCACCACCTGGTCGATGACGCCGTATTTGGTCTCGTCGGCGCAATGTGGCGACATGGTCGGCGACGACCATGTCTTAGGCAGCGCGTTCTTCAGGTCCGCCATCGACTTGCCCGGCGCGCGGTCGAGCATGTCGCAGATCGCGATCGCCGACACCAGGCCGTCGTCATAGCCGCGTCCATACGGCTTGTTGAAGAAGAAATGGCCGGACTTCTCGAAGCCCGCCAGCGCGCCGGTCTCGTTGGTGCGGCGCTTCATGTAGGAATGGCCGGTCTTCCAATAGGCGACCTTCGCGCCCTGCTTCTGCAGCACCGGATCGGTGACGAACAGGCCGGTCGATTTCACGTCGACGATGAACTGCGCGTCCTTCTGAATCGCCGACATGTCGCGCGCCAGCATCACGCCGACCTTGTCGGCAAAGATCTCCTCGCCGGTATTGTCGACGACGCCGCAGCGGTCGCCGTCGCCGTCGAAGCCGAGGCCGACATCGGCCTTGTGATGCAGCACCGCATCGCGGATCGCGTGCAACATCTCCATGTCTTCGGGGTTCGGATTGTATTTCGGGAAGGTGTGGTCGAGCTCGGTGTCGAGCGGAATCACCTCGCAACCGATCGCCTCCAGCACCTGCGGCGCGAAGGCGCCGGCGGTGCCGTTGCCGCAGGCCGCAACGACCTTGAGCTTGCGCTTCAGCTTCGGACGAGAGGTGAGATCGGCGATGTAGCGCGCCGGATAGTTCTCGTGGAATTGGTAGGAGCCGCCGGCCTTGTTCTTGAATTCGGCGCCCAGCACGATCTCCTTCAGCCGCGTCATCTCGTCGGGACCGAAGGTCAGCGGACGGTTGGCGCCCATCTTCACGCCGGTCCAGCCATTGTCGTTGTGCGAGGCGGTCACCATCGCGACAGCGGGCACGTCGAGATCGAACTGCGCGAAATAGGCCATCGGCGTCACAGCGAGGCCGATGTCGTGCACCTTGCAGCCCGCCGCCATCAGGCCGGAGATCAGCGCGTATTTGATCGAGGCCGAATAGCCACGGAAGTCGTGGCCAGTGACGATCTCCTGCTTGACGCCGAGCTCGGCGATCAGCGCGCCCAGCCCCATGCCGAGCGCCTGCACACCCATCAGGTTGATTTCCTTCTGGAACAACCAGCGCGCGTCGTATTCGCGAAAGCCCGTGGGCTTCACCATCGGCTCGGATTCGAAGGCGTAGGTGTTGGGCAGCAATACGGATTTCGGCTTGGGGAACATTGAGACGGTCTCGTGAAAAAGGGCAGGAATTGATGCAGCCTTAGCGAATGCCAGGCCGCAGCGGAAGGCGGGAATGAAGGCTTATGGCCGATAATTGCGGCAGTTTGGTAACGAAGAAACGTTACCGCGAGGGCGGTCGAGGCAAATAGCTATCTTGAAATGGACGGCGCTTGATCGCGAAAGGCTCCGCCTATTGCTCCAGCACCATCTGGCCGTTGGAATATTCGAAGCGCTTCAGGCGGGAGAGGAAGGAGAGGCCGAGCAGGTTTTCCGACAGCGCCTCGTCGGGCAGCACCATGGCATCGACGTCGCGCACGACCAGACCGCCGACCTCGAGCATCGCAATGCGGGTGCGCGCGGCCTTGATGGTGCCGTTGGCGGTGGAGACGGTGGCGTTGTAATCGCCGCGCGAGGGACGCAGGCCGAAGCGGGCGGCCGAGGTCTCATTCAGCGCAACCACGGAGGCGCCGGTGTCGAGCATGAAGCCGATGCGCTGGCCGTCGATCCGGCCCTCGGTCTGGAAATGACCGCGGCCATCGCGGGAAATGGCAAGGCTGCGGCCCCCGGCGGGTGCAGTCGTCGCGACGGCGACCGTGGTGCGCGGCACCGAAGTTGCGGAGGCGGAGCTCATCTTGTCCGCCATCTGCGCCATGAAGGTGCCGAGGCCGATCATGACGGCTGCGATGATCATAATGTTACGCATCACACCACTTCCGAGCCGGAAAGCCCGATTTCAACACGCGACACGCCAGGCCGCGAGCATTGCTGCGGCCAGAGCGATGCTATTTTGACGAAAAGGATGAGCGGACGGTTAACGCGCCCTCACGTCCCGCGCGGCTTGGCGCGTCGGGTCGGCACTGCGCTGGCCGGATCGTCCGGCCAGGGATGACGGGGATAGCGGCCGCGCAGGTCGGAACGGACCGCGGCGTAGCTGCCGCGCCAGAAACCGGGAAGGTCGCGCGTCACCTGCACCGGGCGCTGCGCCGGCGACAGCAATTCCAGCACCAGCGGCACCTTGCCGGCCGCGATGGAGGGATGGCTGTTGAGGCCGAACAATTCCTGCAGCCGCACCGCGATGGTCGGCCCCTGCTCGGCCTCGTAGTCGATCGCGAGCACGCTTCCTGTCGGCGCCTCGAAATGCGTCGGCGCCTCGCGCTCGAGCCGCGCGCGCATCTCCCACGGCAGCAGCGCCATCAGCGCGTCGGAGAGATCGCCGGGCGAGATGTCCTTGAGCGCGATCTTGTCGTAGAGCGCCGGCACCAGCCAGTCGTCGCGGCGCGCGATCAATCCCTCGTTGGACAGGTCTGGCCAGCTGTCGCCCTCGGCCTTGCGCAGGAACATCACCCGGTCGCGCCATTGCTTTGCAGCCTTCGACCAAGGCAACCGATCAAGGCCGGCGGCGATCAATCCATCCGCGAAAATACGCGCGGTGTCCTCGGAGGGCGACACGGCCAGTGTCGCCTCGGACAGCGTGATCGCGTGCAGCACGCGCTTGCGCCGCGCGCGCAGCGCCATCGCCCCGCGATCGAACGAGATCTCGTCGGCGCTCTCGATATGCTCGGCGAAATGCCGCTCGATCTCGCTCTCAGTGATCTGCGCAGCGAGCAGGATGCGCCCGCTCGCCGCCGTTCCCGTCATCTCGCCGATCGCGATGTAGGGCGCGCGGGCGAGCGATGAGGTTTGCTCGACGGCGGCGCCGCGGCCGTTGGCCAGCACGAAACTGCCATTGCCGCGATTGCGCGCGACGCGGTCCGGGAACGCATAGGCGAGCATCAAACCCGTCGAAAGATCATCCTGCGGTCCCGCCTTCTCCGAAGCCGCCACTTGCGAGGCCCAGCGCCGTGCCAGATCGCGGGCGCTGCCGGCGCGCGGCGAGCGGTCGCGGCGGAATTGATCGCGCCGGTGCTCGAGATCGACGCTGTCACCGCCAAGCCCGCGCTCGGTGATGATGGCCGCGATCTCGGCGGCGGCCTCGCCCTCGCCTGCGCGATGCGAATCCACGATCATGCGCGCCAGCCGCGGCGGCAGCGCCAGCGCACGCAGGCTTTTTCCCTCTGCGGTGATGCGGCCATCGCCATCGAGCGCGTTGAGCTCGGAGAGGAGGCTTTTTGCCTCTTTCCACGCGGGCGCCGGCGGCGGATCGAGGAACGACAGCGCGGCGGGATCGCTGACGCCCCATTGCGCGAGATCGAGCACCAGCGAGGAGAGATCCGCGCTGAGAATTTCCGGTTGCGTGTACGGCACGAGTGAAGCCGTCTGCGGCTCGTCCCAGAGCCGGTAGCAGATACCTGGCTCGGTACGGCCGGCGCGACCGCGGCGCTGATCCACTGCCGCGCGCGCGGCGCGCACGGTCTCGAGCCGCGTCAACCCGATGTCCGGCTCGTAGCGCGGCACGCGGGCAAGACCGGAATCGACCACGATGCGCACGCCTTCGATCGTCAGCGAGGTCTCCGCGATCGACGTCGCCAGCACCACCTTGCGCGTGCCCTTGGGCGCCGGCGCAATGGCTCGGTCCTGCACGGCGGCATCGAGCGCGCCGAACAGCGGCACGATTTCGATGCTGGCGTCCTGCACGCGTTCGCTGAGAAAGTTCTGGGTGCGACGGATTTCGGCGGCGCCCGGCAGGAATGCCAGCACGGAGCCGCTGTCGGCACGCAGCGCGGATGCAATCGCATCCGCCATCTGCCGCTCGATCGGCACATCCGCCTTGCGGCCGAGATAGCGCGTCTCGACGGGGAAGGCGCGGCCCTCGCTCGCGACGACGGGCGCATCGCCAAGCAGCTTTGCAACGCGCGCGCCATCGAGCGTGGCCGACATTACGAGGATGCGCAAATCTTCGCGCAGCCCGGTTTGGGCGTCACGGGCGAGCGCCAGGCCCATGTCGGCATCGAGCGAGCGCTCGTGGAATTCATCGAACAGGACGGCGGCAACGCCTGACAACTCGGGATCGTCGAGGATCTGGCGGGTGAAGATGCCCTCGGTCACCACCTCGATGCGCGTGGTGCGCGAGATCTTCGAGCCGAACCGGACGCGATAGCCGACGGTCTCGCCGGCGCGTTCGCCCAGCGATTTGGCCATGCGGTCGGCGCTGGCCCGCGCCGCGATGCGCCGCGGCTCCAGCACAATGATCTTCTTGTCCTTCGCCCAGGGCGCATCGAGCAGCGCCAGCGGCACGCGCGTGGTCTTGCCGGCGCCGGGCGGCGCCACCAGCACGGCGGCATTGTTGGCCTCCAGCGTGCGCGACAAATCGTCGAGCACGGCATCGATCGGGAGGGGCGTGTCGAAACTGCGGGGCAAGATCTCGCATCCGTCATCACCCGCCTTGCGCGCCGGGCGGGTGATCCAGTCAACTCAGATCCCGATCATCACGAAGATCGGGATTACTGGATACCCCGCCTTCGCGGGGTATGACAATCGTGTGTGGCGATCAGCCCTGCACAGGCGGCCGGCCGATGCTGTCATAGGTGAAGCCGGCGGCTTCCATGTCCTCGGGGCGGTAGATGTTGCGCAGGTCGACGACCACGGGCTGCGCCATGACGCTCTTCAGCCGGTCGAGATCGAGCGCACGGAACTGCACCCATTCGGTGACGATGACGAGCGCGTCAGCGCCTTGCGCGCAGGAATAGGCGTCCTCGCAATAGGTGATGTCGGGCAGCTCGCCCTTGGCCTGCTCCATGCCGACGGGATCGAACGCCTTGACCTTCGCGCCCATGTCGATCAGGCCCGTCACCAGCGGGATCGACGGCGCATCGCGCATGTCGTCGGTGTCTGGCTTGAAGGTGAGGCCGAGCACCGCAATGGTCTTGCCGCGCAACGAGCCGCCGAGCGCCTGACTCACCTTGCGCGCCATCGCGCGCTTGCGGTTCTCGTTGACCGCCAGCACGGATTCGACGATGCGCAAGGAGACATCGTAGTCCTGCGCGATCTTGATCAGGGCCTTGGTGTCCTTCGGGAAGCACGAGCCGCCAAACCCGGGACCGGCATGCAGGAATTTGGTGCCGATGCGGTTGTCGAGGCCAATGCCGCGCGCCACCTCCTGGACGTTGGCGCCCGCTTTTTCGGAGAGATCGGCGATCTCGTTGATGAAGGTGATCTTGGTCGCGAGGAACGCATTCGCGGCGTATTTGATCATTTCGGCGGTGCGACGCTCCGTGAACATCAGCGGCGCCTGGTTCAACGACAGCGGACGGTAGATGTCGCCCATCACCTTGCGGCCGCGCTCGTCGGAGGTGCCGACCACGACGCGATCGGGAAACTTGAAGTCACGGATCGCCGCGCCCTCGCGCAGGAACTCGGGGTTCGAGGCGACCACGACGTCGGCGTTGGGATTGGCCTCGCGGATGATGCGCTCGACCTCGTCGCCGGTGCCGACCGGCACGGTCGACTTCGTCACCACGACGGTGAAACCGGTGAGCGACCGCGCGATCTCTTTCGCTGCGGCGTAGACATAGGAGAGGTCGGCGTGGCCGTCGCCGCGCCGCGACGGCGTGCCGACGGCAATGAACACGGCATCGGCATCGGCGACCGGCTTGGACAAATCGGTGGTGAAGTCGAGCCGCTTGGCCTTGACGTTGGTCGCAACCAGCTCGTCGAGCCCGGGCTCGTAGATCGGGATCTCGCCGCGATGGAGCGCCGCGATCTTCTTCTCGTCCTTGTCGACGCAGGTGACGTCGTGACCGAAATCAGCAAAGCAGGCTCCGGACACCAGTCCCACGTAACCCGTGCCGATCATCGCGATGCGCATGAAAATCCCTGTTTTAGATTGGTTAACGAAACCCCGACACGGGGCGGTTTAGCATTTTCCCGAGGGGAGGGAACAGTCCGCAGGCAAAAAAGCGGCATGGGAATTGAACCGGTAAAGAAGTCGGAAACCGTGCAGGCCCCACACTGCCCCGCCCCCGAACAGGACGGGCGGAACGCGCCTCGAAAAGAGACACCATGGCACCATCTGGCACAATCGCAGGGAGCGGAGGCAGCCAAGCCCCTTCTGCCGCGCGTGTCGACTGGATCGACTACGCTAAAGGCATTTGCATCATCATGGTCGTGATGATGCATTCGGTGCTGGGGGTCGAGCTCGCCGCCGGCGAGACCGGTTTCATGCATGTCGCCGTGGCCTTCGCAAAGCCGTTCCGGATGCCGGATTTCTTCCTGATCTCGGGCCTGTTCCTGCCGCTGGTGATCGATCGGGACTGGCGAACCTATCTCGACCGCAAGGTGGTGCATTTCGCCTATTTCTATGTCGTCTGGGTGACGATCCAATTCGGCTTCAAGGCGCCGGCTTTCGCGGCGGAGTCGAGCTGGCACCACGTTGGCCTCCTGTATCTTGAATCCTTCATCGAGCCGTTCGGCACGCTGTGGTTCATCTATCTGCTGCCGGTCTTCTTCGTCGTCACAAAACTGACACGCAAATTCCCGCCGCTCGCGATCTGGCTGGTCGCCGCCGCCCTGGAGACGGCCCGCATCTCGACCGGCTGGACCGCCATCGACGAGTTCTGCTCACGCTTCGTCTATTTCTATTCGGGCTATCTGTTCGCACCTTACGTGTTCGCGCTGTCGGATCGCGCGCGGAAACATCCCGCCCTTGCGCTCGCAGCGCTCGCGACCTGGGTGCTGGTCAATGCCAGCCTGGTCGGGTCGGGGGCCAGCGAATGGAAGATCGTCTCGCTCGTGCTCGGCTTTGCCGGTGCCTGCGCCATCATCACGATGGGCACGCTGCTCGCGCGCGCGCAGTGGCTAAATTTTTTCCGCTTCTGCGGCGAGCATTCGATCGTGATCTATCTCGCCTTCTTCCTGCCGATGGCGGCGACGCGGACGCTGCTGCTGCGCACCGGCATCATTCCCGATATCGGCACGGTGTCGCTAATCGTCACCATTGTCGGCGTGGTCGGAGCGCTCGCGATCTGGCGGGGCGCCTTGCTGTTCAATGCGCACTTCCTGTTCGAACGGCCGGACGCGCTCTGGATCGCGCCAAAGAAGGCCGGGCCGGTGTTGCAGGCGGCGAAGTAGTCACGCTCTCGCTGTCGTCGCCCGGCTTGACCGGGCGACCCAGTATTCCAGAAGCAGTCGTTGTCGACCGATAGGCCGCGGCGTACTGGATTCCCCGCTTCCGCGGGGAATGACAGCGGGGGATAGTGGCACCAGCAAGCCAAAAATCCCCCTCCCAAGGCTGTCAAAGCCCGCAAAAATTCATACATTGCGGCCATGCCCAAAACATCCCCGAAGACGACCGCCAAAGCTGACACCAAGGCTGCCGCGCCCAAGGCCGCCGACACCAAGCCCGCCGCGCCAGCTGCTGCCAAACCGGTTGCAGCGAAAGCGGCCGGCAAGGGCGACCACGTCTTCCTGGTCGACGGTTCCGGCTACATCTTCCGCGCCTATCACGCGCTGCCGCCGCTGAACCGCAAGTCCGACGGCCTGCAGGTCAACGCCGTGCTCGGTTTCTGCAACATGCTGTGGAAGCTGCTGCGCGACATGCCGGAAGACAACCGGCCGACGCACCTCGCGATCATCTTCGACAAGTCGGAGGTCACGTTCCGCAACAAGATCTACCCCGAGTACAAGGCCCACCGGGCGCCGGCGCCTGACGATCTCATCCCGCAATTTGCGCTGATCCGCGAGGCGGTCCGCGCCTTCGACCTGCCCTGCCTGGAACAAGTGGGCTTCGAGGCCGATGACCTGATCGCAACCTATGTGCGACAGGCCTGCGAGCGCGGCGCCAGCGCGACCATCGTGTCCTCCGACAAGGATTTGATGCAGCTCGTCACCGATTGCGTCACCATGTACGACACCATGAAGGATCGCCGCATCGGCATCCCCGAGGTGATCGAAAAATTCGGCGTGCCGCCGAACAAGGTCGTCGAGGTGCAGGCTTTGGCCGGCGATTCCACCGACAACGTGCCCGGCGTGCCCGGCATCGGCATCAAGACGGCGGCGCAGCTGATCACCGAATATGGCGACCTCGATCAACTGTTGTTCCGCGCCGGCGAGATCAAGCAGCCCAAGCGGCGCGAGGCGCTGCTCGAGAATGCCGAGAAAGCGCGGATCTCGCGGCAGCTCGTGCTACTCGACGACAAGGTCGACCTCGAGGTGCCGCTGGACGACCTCGTGGTCCACGAGCCCGACGCACGCAAGCTGGTCGCCTTCCTGAAAGCCATGGAATTCACGACGCTGACGCGGCGCGTCGCCGAATATTCGCAAATCGATCCCGCCAATGTCGATGCCGACCCTGGCTATGCCAGCGGCGCCAGCGTGTTCACGACGCTGCCGCCCTCGGATGTCGTGCCTGCGCCGGGCGGCGATACGTCGGCGCAAGCCCGGGCGAAAGAGCCCAACAAGTCAGCGGGCAAGGAGGACAAGGCTGCGAGCGCGAAGGGCGCCCCGATCTCGCTGGCCGCCGCGCGCGAAGAGGCGCTGCGCAAGCTTCCGGTCGATCGCGCCAAATATCAAACGATCAAGTCGCTCAAGGAGCTCAACGCCTTCATCGCGCGCATCCACGATACCGGTCATGTCGCGGTCGAAATCCGCGGAAACTCGATCGATCCGATGCAGGCCGATTTCTGCGGCATCGCGCTGGCGCTGGCGCCGAACGAGGCCTGCTATCTGCCGCTGGCGCACAAGCAAGCTGGCGGCGGCGCCGGCCTGTTCGACGCCGGCCTTGCGCCGGATCAGGTCAAGCACACGGATGCGATCGAAGCGCTGCGGCCGGTGCTGGAATCGGCGGGCATTCTCAAGATCGGCTTCGACCTCAAATTCACCGCCGTCATGCTGGCGCAGCACGGCATCACCTTGCGCAACACCGACGATGCGCAGTTGATCTCCTATGTGCTCGATGCCGGCCGCGGCTCGCATGCGATCGAATCGCTGTCCGAGCGCTGGTTCGGACACGCCATGCTGAAGGAGAGCGAGCTGCTCGGCAGCGGCAAGGGCAAGATCACCTTCGACCAGGTGCCGATCGACAAGGCCGCGGCGCTGTCGGCCGAAAGCGCCGACGTCGCCTTGCGCGTCTGGCGCGTGCTGAAGCCGCGCCTCGTCGCCGAGCACATGACCGCGGTCTACGAGACGCTGGAGCGGCCGCTGGTCGCGGTGCTTGCGCGCATGGAGCGGCGCGGCATCTCGATCGACCGCCAGGTGCTGTCGCGGCTGTCCGGCGACTTTGCCCAGACCGCAGCGCGCGTCGAGGCCGAGATCCAGGAGATCGCGGGCGAGCCGGTCAATGTCGGCAGCCCGAAGCAGATCGGCGACATCCTGTTCGGCAAGATGGGACTGTCAGGCGGCACCAAGACCAAGACCGGGGCATGGTCGACCACCGCGCAGGTGCTGGACGAGCTCGCCGAGCAGGGCCACGACTTCCCGAAGAAGATCCTGGAATGGCGCCAGGTCTCCAAGCTGAAATCGACCTACACCGACGCGCTGCCGACCTACGTCAATCCGCAGACCCACCGCGTGCACACCACCTACGCGCTGGCCGCGACCACGACGGGACGGCTGTCGTCGAACGAGCCGAATTTGCAGAACATTCCGGTGCGCACCGAGGATGGCAGAAAAATCCGCCGCGCCTTCATTGCGACACCGGGGCACAAGCTGGTGTCCGCCGATTATTCGCAGATCGAGCTGCGGCTGTTGGCGGAGATCGCCGACATTCCCGTGCTGAAGCAGGCGTTCCGCGACGGTCTCGACATTCACGCCATGACGGCGTCGGAGATGTTCGGTGTGCCGATCAAGGGCATGCCGAGCGAGATCCGCCGCCGCGCCAAGGCGATCAATTTCGGCATCATCTACGGCATCTCGGCCTTTGGCCTCGCCAACCAGCTCGGCATCGCCCGCGAGGAAGCCTCGGCCTACATCAAGAAATATTTCGAGCGCTTCCCCGGCATCCGCGCCTATATGGACGAGACGCGCGATTTCTGCCGGCAGAATGGCTACGTCACGACGCTGTTCGGCCGCAAATGCCACTACCCCGACATCAAGGCCTCAAACGCCTCGGTGCGCGCCTTCAACGAGCGCGCCGCGATCAACGCGCGGCTGCAGGGCACCGCGGCCGACATCATCCGCCGCGCCATGACGCGGGTGGAGGATGCCCTCGCCGAGAAGAAGCTGTCGGCGCAAATGCTGCTGCAGGTGCATGACGAATTGATCTTCGAGGTCCCCGACGCGGAGGTCGAGGCGACGCTGCCGGTCGTGCAGCACGTGATGCAGGACGCGCCGTTCCCGGCGGTGCTGCTGTCGGTGCCGCTGCATGTCGATGCGCGCGCCGCGAATAATTGGGACGAGGCGCATTAGTTCTTCTTTTACTTCTCCCCGCTTGCGCTCGCTGACGCCACACAGTCGGTGTCGTCCCCGCGTTCGCGGGGACGACGTTGGAGTGACATGCGAGAACCTGAATTGTCCTCCGAGCAATTGCGCGATGGCCCCACCTCGCCTCGCATATTAGAACCGTGCCATCTCCCGCACCGGTTCACCCATGCCCCACACCTCTGCCCTGCTCGGCTTCGCCCTCGTCTGCCTTGGCCTCGTGCTCACGCCGGGGCCGAACATGATCTACCTGATCTCGCGCTCGATCACGCAAGGACCGGCGGCGGGCATCGTCTCGCTCGGCGGCGTGGCGCTCGGCTTCGTGTTCTACATGCTGTGCGCGGCGTTCGGCATCACGGCGCTGCTGCTGGCCATTCCCTTCGCCTATGACGCGCTGCGCTTTGCCGGCGCGGGTTATCTGCTGTGGCTTGCCTGGCAGGCGGTGAAGCCGGGCGGACGCTCGCCATTCCAGGTGAAGCAGCTCGCGATCGACAGCCCGCGCAAATTGTTCGCGATGGGTTTTGTCACCAACCTGCTCAACCCGAAGATCGCGATGCTGTATCTCGCGCTGCTGCCGCAGTTCATCGATCCCACCGCCGGCAGCGTGCTGACGCAGTCGGTCGTGCTCGGGGCAATCCAGATTGCGATCAGCGTCAGCGTCAACGCGATGATCGCGCTCGCGGCGGGATCGATCGCGCTATTCCTGGCGAACCGGCCAAGCTGGATGCTGGTGCAGCGCTGGCTGATGGGCACGGTGCTGGCCGGCCTCGCGGTGCGGATGGCGGTCGAAGCGAAGAAGGTGTGAGGCACACTGTCATGCCCCGGCTTGACCGGGGCATCCAGTACGCCGCGGCCGCTCGGATCAATCACCGCCGTCTCTGGAATACTGGGTCGCCCGGTCAAGCCGGGCGACGACAGCGTCAGATCAATCCAGCTTCGCGTCCATGCCCCGCTTCACCGCCGGGCGGGCCATCAGGGTCTCGTACCAGCGCTTGACGTTGGCGAAGTCGGTCAGCTCAACCTTGTGGCGAGGGTGGCGCCAGGCCCAGCCCAGGATGGCAAAATCGGCAATCGAGAGCTCGCCGGCAACGAAGTCGCGGCCGTCCAGCTGGCGGTCGAGCACGCCGTAGAGCCGGCGGGTCTCCGCCATGTAGCGCTTCAGGCCGTAGGCGCGGTCGTGCTCGTTCTCGAGTGCGATGAAATGGTGCACCTGGCCCGGCATCGGGCCGAAGCCGCCCATCTGCCACATCAGCCATTCATAGACCGGGATGCGGGCGCCCAGCGATTTCGGCAGGAATTTGCCGGTCTTTTCACCGAGATAGAGCAGGATCGCGCCTGATTCGAAGATGCTGACGGGCTTGCCGTCCGGGCCTTCAGGATCGACGATCGCCGGGATCTTGTTGTTCGGGGAGAGCTTGAGGAACCCGGGTGCCATCTGCTCGCCCTTGGTGATGTTCACCGGGATCACCTTGTAGGGCAGCCCCATCTCCTCCAGCGCGACTGAGATCTTGCGGCCGTTCGGCGTGTTCCAGGTGTGCAGCTCGATGGTCATTCCCATGTCCTTCCCCAACAGATTGGCATTCCACCTACTCCAGAAGGTCGCGCCCCCACAACCGGCGGTCCGGGATGGCCGATCCCTGTTGACGAGGGACGCCCCCTCTGGAATGTCGCGGCCGTCGCGGATAAATTCCGCCTCCTCCAAAAACGCTCCCGAGGGACCGCCGTGTCGAAATCAGCCTCCCGCGCCCGCCTGTTCGAAATCATCCGCCGGCGCTCATTCGGTCGCGGCGAGGTGACGCTCGCGTCGGGCCGCAAGAGCGATTTCTACTTCAACCTCAAGCCGACCATGCTTGACCCCGAGGGGGCGACCCTGCTCGCCGAGCTGACCTATGAGGCGCTGAAGGACGACAATCTCGATTTCATCGGTGGCCTCGAGATGGGCGCGGTGCCGCTCGCCGGCGCGCTGGCGCAGATCTCCTGGATCAAGGGCCATCCGATCGCGGCGTTCTTCGTGCGCAAGAAGCCGAAGGAGCATGGCGCGAAACTCGCGATCGAGGGCCTGCCCAAGGGCGAGACGCTCGCCGGCAAGCGCGTCGTGATCGTCGAGGACGTCACCACGACAGGCGGCTCGGCGATGAAGGCAGTAGAGTCCGTGCGCGAGACCGGCGCCGAGGTGGTGCTGGTGCTGACCATGGTCGACCGCGAGGAAGGCGCCACCGACACGTTCGGTGCGGCCGGCCTGCCGTTCCGCTCGCTGTACAAGGCCTCGGAATTCTTGAAGGCCTGACGCGGCGAAACATCCCTCGCCGTCATGCCTCAGTGTGCCCCGGACGCAACCATCCGTCCAAAGCTGCGCCCGGCCCTAAAGAGGCCACCGCCTCGTCTTGAAACCGCCTCCGCTCAACTGCTCATTTACCATCGCGCCTTATGGTGAATCATGTGCTGAGACCCCTTGAGGTCCCAGCCGGTTCGGAAGCGTCGGGTGGAGTAAGCGTTTGCGTACAGTCCTGTCCCATGCGCGCCGGCGGCGTCGCGCGATGCTTGTGGCCGCCACCCTTGGAGCACTTGCGGCTCCGGCCCCGGTTTCGGCCGAGGGCCTGTTCGATTTCTTCTTCGGCGGCATGCAGCAGCAGCGGCCGCAGCGCGAGGTGCCGCAACAGTCGAGCTCCTACGCCGATCCCTTCACCGGGCAGCAAAATGCCGCAACCCCGCAATATGTGCCGCCGACCCGCGCGGCGGCGGCCGGCGGCTCCGGTCCGGCCTTCTGCGTACGCAGCTGCGACGGCAAATATTTTCCGCTGATGCGCGGCCTCGCCTCGCCGGCGCAGATGTGTCAGGCGTTCTGTCCTGCCAGCGCGACCAAGGTCTATTTCGGCTCCTCAATCGACGGTGCCGCGTCGCAGACCGGCGAGCGCTACGCCGACAGCGAGAACGCGTTCGCCTATCGCAAGGCGCTGCGCGCCGACTGCACCTGCAACGGCCGCGAGCCGGTCGGCCTTGCCCCGGTCGATCTCGCGCTGGACTCCTCGCTGAAAGCCGGCGACGTGATCGCCACCACTGACGGCCTCGTCGCCTATACCGGCATCCGCGTCGGCAATGACCAGGCCGCCGACTTCACCCCGGTCGCCTCCTATCCCGGCCTCACCGCGCAGGTCCGCGCCCGCCTCGGCGAGATGAAGGTGGCCCCGGTGCGGGCGGAGACGGTGTCGGCAGATGCGCCGGCTGCGGAGATCGTGCGTGAGACGCTGCCCGATGTGACGGTGCCGAAGTCGGCGGCGCAGAAGCCGGCGAAGCGGGCGGGGCTGGATTGAAGTCGCTTTCGTGTCCCGGACGCGCTGCAACGCTCTTTGACGTTGCTGCGCAGAGCCGGGACCCAGAACGCGGCGAGCATTGGCCCCGGCGCTGCAGGGCACCGCTGAACCGGACGATGCTTCGCATCGCCGGGAGAGCGTTGCACTGCGTCCGGGGCACGAGACTATCGTCCGATGATCACCCCGATCACGTTCGGCGCTGCCAGATATTTCTCCTCGATCGCCGCGCGCGCGGCGGCGCGGTTTTCCGCCGTCAGCAGCCCGCGCTTCTCGGCCAGGATCATCCAGCAGAAGCCCCACCAGTCCGTCAGCATGCCCTGATCGCCGACGAGGTCGTAGCCCTGCTCGGCCGCGAAGATGCGCGCCTGCGCTTCATCCAGCGTGTCCAGGAACAGATGATCCTCGGCCGAGAACAGGTCGTCGCTGACGTCGTCGATGGTGTAGCCCCAGATCGACTGGCACACCGCGTTGAACTCGCGGTCGAACTGGTCGTCGTCGACCCTCTGGCGTCGTGCCGCCTGATGCAGCCGCGACAGCGAGCGCGCGAAATCGGCGATCCGGGTGAGGGCAAATTGATCGAAGGCGATGGTGGACATGTAGTCCTCGCAAAGTCTGACAGACGCTAGATATTGTGTCGGCGACGCGCCGAATCACAATGATATATCAAAGACTTGCTAAAGTGTTCTTAATTCGTTCTATGGCGGAGCGGGAGACGGCCCCGAAGCCGGCTACGGGCTGCCAGAATCGAAAGGGGCCGCTTCGCAGCGGCCCCTCGCCGGTTACAATTCTTGTTCGGGATGAGAAATTCCAGCCCCGGCAAGCGTAACGTTAGAACCGTCAACGGGCTTGGGCGATTCCGGAAAACTACTGAACGTAGTGCTGTCCCAATTTTTGGCGTCAGAAGCAGCGTGAAGCCGCAATGGCGTGGACGCGGCGGTCGCCCAGCAAATGGGCGACAAAACCATTGGCCGGAAATATCTTCGCGAAGGCGACGTCGCGGATGCTGAGGCCGCCGGCATAGGCGCCGAACGCCGGCATCACCGCACGCATCCCATCGGAGGCGAAGCAGCGGCGCTCCAACGAGCGGCCGCGCGCGGAGACGCGCGCCTTGGGATGGAGATGGCCGGCGATCTCGCCGCACGCACCGGTCGGCTCGTGACGGAAGGTGATCGGGCCGATCGCGACCTCGTCCGCGACGGTGCCGCCGAGATCGCGCGGCAGCATGGGATCGTGATTGCCGGAAATCCAGATCCAGTCGCGGCCGGTCTGGAGCGCGGCGACGGCATCGCGATCGTCGGCCGACAACCGCTCATGCGCCGTGCGGTCGTGAAAGCTGTCGCCGAGTGCGATGACGGTGCGCGGATCATGGCGGGAGATGACAGCAGCGAGACGGCTCAGGGTCGCGAGCGTATCGTAAGGCGGCAGCAGCACGCCGCGGGTGGCGAAGCTGGAGCCTTTTTCCAGATGCAGGTCGGAGACGACGAGCAGGCGCTGCTCGTCCCAGAACAGCGCGCCGGAGAGATCGGCGGCGAAGGTTACATCGCTGATGGTGACTGTGGACACGCGCATGTCGTCGACATCTCCTGAAACCTGCGCGCCAATCGTCACGTCTTACCCGCTTCTATCCATCGCCTCTTTGACGAGCTCATCGGCGGCTTCGGCCAAGAGCTCGTCTGCAGCTTCGCCATAAACTGACTCGCGGCCGATTTCCAGCATCACGGGCACGGCGAGCGGAGAGACGCGGTCGAGTTCCCGGTGGGTGATGCGGCCGTGGATGCGCATCAGCATGTCGCTGAGGCGGCGCAGATCGAGCAGGCCGGTGGCGGCATCGGCGCGGGCGGCGCGCAGCAGGACGTGATCGGCCTGGTGCTTGCGCAGCACGTCGTAGACCAGATCGGTCGAGAACAGCACCTGGCGGCGGCTCTTCTCCTCGCCGGTATGCCGGCGCGCGATCAGCCCGGAGATGATCGCGCAGTTGCGGAACGTGCGCTTCATCAGTGCTGACTCGGCGAGCCAGGCCTCCAGATCATCGCCGAGCATATCAGGGTCGAACAGCGCGTTGAGATCGATCCGACCGTCGCGGATCATGAAGGAGAGATCACCGAGCGCCCAGATCGCGACCGCATATTCGTTGGCGACGAAGCCAAGCGGCCGCGCACGGGCGCGCTCCAGCCGGCGCGTCAGCAGCATGCCGAGGGTCTGATGCGCGAGACGGCCCTCGAAGGGATAGCAAACGATGTAGTGCTTGTTGGCGCGCGGAAAACTCTCGACCAGCAGCTCGCGCACCGCCGGCACGCGCGAGACGTCCTTTTGCAGCGACAACCAGTCGCGCACCTGCTCCGGCAAGCCGCCCCAGGCGCGGCCGTCATCGAGCAGCCGGCGCACGCGCTCGGCGAGATAGGTCGAGAGCGGAAACTTGCCGCCCATATAGGACGGCACTTTCGGGTCCTTGTCGTTGGCGCGGGAGACATAGACCTGGTCCTCGACCAGCGTTTCATAGCGCACCACCTCGCCTGAGAACACGAAGGTGTCGCCGGGGCTCAAGCCCTCGATGAAGGCCTCCTCGATCTCGCCGAGCAACCGACCCCCGCGCGCGATGACGCCGGTCGAGCCCGCTCCGCCGCCGCGCGAGCGCACCAGGCGCACCTTCAGCATGTCATCCTCGACGATGGTGCCGACATTCATCCGGTAGCTCTGCCGCACCTTGGGATTGGCGACGCGCCAGCGCCCCTCCTTGTCCTGCTTGATGCGGGCAAAGCGTTCATAGGTCTTCAGCGCGTAGCCGCCGGAGGCGACGAAATCGACGACGTCGTCGAAATCCGGCCGCGACAAGTCGGCGTATGGCGCTGCGGTGCGCACTTCGGCATAGAGTTCATCGGAGAGGAACGGCTCGCCGCAGGCACAGCCGAGCACGTGCTGGGCCAGCACGTCGAGCGCACCGGTGCGCAGGGGCGGCGTGTCCTGCGCGTTCTCGGCAATGGCATCGATAGCGACGCGGCACTCCAGCACTTCGAAACGATTGGCCGGCACCAGCACCGCGCGCGAAGCTTCGTCGAGACGGTGATTGGCGCGGCCGATCCGCTGCATCAGGCGCGAGGAGCCCTTTGGCGCGCCGATATTGACGACGAGATCGACATCCCCCCAGTCGACGCCGAGGTCGAGCGAGGAGGTGCAGACCACGCCGCGCAGGCGCCCCGCCGACATCGCGTCCTCGACCTTGCGACGCTGGGCGACGTCGAGCGAGCCGTGATGCAGCGCAATCGCGAGGCCGTCGTCATTCATGCTCCAGAGATTCTGGAACAGCATCTCGGCCTGGCTGCGCGTGTTGACGAAGACCAGCGTGGTCTTGTTCGCCTTGATCAGCTCGTAGATCTCAGGAAGCGCATGGCGCGCGCTGTGGCCCGCCCAGGGCAGGCGCTCGCGCGTATCCAGCATCTCAACCAGCGGCGGCGCCGCGCCGCCGGCGATGACGATGTCGGCTGCTCGCTCCCTGCCGTCGGGCTGCGGCACCAGGAAGCGCGCGAGTTGATCCGGCTCGGCCACCGTTGCCGACAGCCCGATTGCGCGCATCTGCGGCGCCAGCCGCCACAGCCGCGCCAGCCCGAGCGAGAGCAGATCGCCACGCTTGGACGTCACCAGCGCGTGCAGCTCGTCGAGCACGATCCGCTTCAGCGAGGAGAACAGGAACGGCGCGTCATCCGAGGACAGCAGCAAGGCAAGCTGCTCGGGCGTCGTCAGCAACACATCAGGCGGATAACGCCGTTGCCGCTGGCGCCGCGACACTGGCGTGTCGCCGGTGCGGGTCTCGACCTTGATCGGCAGCGCCATCTCCGCGATCGGCCGCTCCAGATTGCGCGCGATGTCGACAGCGAGCGCCTTGAGCGGTGATATATAGAGCGTATGCAGGCCGCCCTTGCGCTGCACGCTGCGGCCGGTGGAGACGAGGCTCTGTTTCTTACCCGCCTTCCGTTCGGCCGCCTCGGTCGAAAGCTCCACCAGCGTCGGCAGGAATCCCGCCAGCGTCTTGCCGGCGCCGGTCGGCGCGATCAGCAGCGCGCTAGCGTCCTCGCGCGCCTTCTCCAGCAACGCCAATTGATGCGCGCGCGGCGACCAGCCGCGGGCCGCGAACCATTGCTGGAAGCGGCTCGGCAGCAGCGTGGCCGGCTCGGCCGATGTTTGGAGGATACGGGGCGGCACGGCATGACAGGTAAGCCGTGAAGATCACTTCGTCGAGGGGTGCCGCCCTCCCCGCCTGCACGAGGAGGGCCAGCGGTCTCACGCCCCGGCCGGCACCTGATCCAGAAATCCGGTCACGCTTCTGATGCGGCCGTCCTTCAGCACCGCGAAATCCGTGCCCTTGATCGGGCTGTCGGTGCCATCGGCACCAAGTCCCCATGAAAAGCGGATGTGATCACCGTAGCCGTTGGGCTCGCCGATCAGCTTGAACCTGAAATCGGGAAAGCGCTGCTGCACGCCTGCGATCAGCGCCTCGATGCCGTCGCGGCCGTCGCCCTTCATCAGGGGATCGACATAGCTCGCATCGCTCGTCCAGTTTTCGCTGAGCAGCTCGCGGCGCCGGCCGGCGGTGCGCTCGTTCCAGAGCTCGATGTAGCGGCGGGCGATGGTGACGGGGTCGGTCATGGTGCTCTCCTTCAATGACGCCGTGGTTGGCTGTCCCTGACTATCGAAGGATCGCGCGCGCCGATCGATTACCTCGCAGGTCATGCGCATGATCCGGAAAAGTGTAGAGCGGTTTTCCGGCCAGATCATGCGCAAAAAGAACTGAGCCGCGCGAAAAAAATGGAGCGCGATGATGTTGTCATCGCGCTCCATTCGCATGCGAATTGATCGTGAAGATTACTTCGCGGCCGTGACCATGATCTCGACGGTGTATTGCGGCGCCGCCAGCTTGGCTTCGACAGTGGCGCGGGCGGGGGTATTGCCGGCCGAGACCCAGGCGTCCCACACTGCGTTCATCTCGCCGAACGTCTTCATGTCGGTGATGTAGATCGTGGCCGAGAGCAGCTTCGACTTGTCGGTGCCGGCCTTGGCGAGATGGCCGTCGATGGTCGCCAGGATGTCCTGGGTCTGCTTCGTCACGCTTTCGCCGGCGGCCTTGTTGGCGACGACGCCGGCGAGATAGACGGTGTTGCCATGCACGACGACCTGGCTCATGCGCGGGCCGGTTTCGAAACGCTGAATGCTCATTTACGGATCTCCTCACTGGAATGGCGGCCCTGTCTAGCCCAGCACCTCGCGCCGTGCCACCCCGGGCACGCATGCGTTGCCTGCGGCGCATGCGTTGCCGGGCACGCATGCCGTCAACGCCGAGCATGTGCGCCTCATGGAAACTGACTGAAAAAAGCCCAGATCGTCTCGGCGCCATCGATGTCGCCGTTCTGCGGCCCGAGCAGGCCGGCTGCGACCCTCGGGAAGCGGGCATCCGGAGAAAATCCAGGCATGCGGTGGCCGCCATGGTTGATGCGATAGAGCACGACGTCGTGTCCCCTCGGGCAGCGCGATGAGATCCGGGTCACTGTCGATTGGTCTGCAGGCGCCTTGTCGGGCAAGTCGGTCACGCTGGCATCGTCGGTCTCACAGCCATTGAGCTTGCGCCAGAACGCCAGCGTCTCCTCGGTCGACCAGAACCCGTCCGCGGCAAAATAGCTCGATCCGCGACCGCCCTCATATGGGACCAGCTGGTCGGCCGTTCCGTTCATGAGCAGCATCGGCAGCGGCCTTGACGGATGGCAGGTGACGGCGGCCTCGTCGGTGAGATTCATGATCACGCTCGCACCGGCCGCAAACAGATCGGCGCGGGCGCAGACCATGGTCATCGCCATGGCGCCGCCATTGGAGACGCCCGCGACGAAGACGCGCTTTGCATCGGCCGTGCCGTCGGCCACCAGCTTCTCGACGAGCTTTGCGAGGAAGGCGACGTCGTCGGTGCCCGCGGGCGGTCCGCGCAGCGCAGGCCCCGCCTTGGTTCGCGCGTCCGCCCAGGCATTGTTGAGCCCGTCCGGAAAGACCACGGCCAGGCCCTCGCGCTTTGCGACCTGCGGCCAGGCCGTCCGCGAGATCATGTCGGCGCCGCGCTGGGTCTTGCCGTGCAGCACGATCACGAGCGGTGCCGGCTTCTTCGCGGGAAGCTGCGCGGTGTAGGACCGCTTCACGCCGTTGACGTCGACCGTCTCGGCGGATGCGACTGACGCGGCGGCCAATGCCGCGACCAGCGCGCCGATGCGCAGCATCCACCGCCGCATGACCTACCCCACCGCTTTCGCCGCGGCCCGGCCGGCATTGCGGCCCGAGAACAGGCAGCCGCCGAGGAAGGTGCCTTCCAGCGAGCGATAACCATGCACGCCGCCGCCGCCGAAGCCGGCGGCCTCGCCGACCGCATAGAGGCCGGGAATGACGGCGCCCTCGCCGCCGAACACACGCGAGTCGAGATCGGTCTCGAAGCCGCCCAGCGTCTTGCGGGTGAGGATGTTGAGCTTGACCGCGATCAGCGGCCCTTGCGCGGGATCCAGGATCCTGTGCGGGGAGGCGGTGCGGATCAGCCTGTCGCCGATATAGCGGCGCGCATTGTGGATGTTCATCACCTGCGCGTCCTTGACGTAAGCGTTGGCGATCTCGCGGTCGCGCGCCTCGATCTGCATCCTGATGTGCTCGAGCTTGAGAAGGTCGCTGCCGGCAAGCTTGTTCATCTCCGCAACAAGGTCCTCGATCTTGTCGCGCACGATGAAGTCGACACCATGGCTTTTGAATGCTTCGACCGGCGCGGGGGCCCCCTTGTTGGTGGCGCGGCGCAAGGTCATGCGCCAGCTCTTGCCGGTGAGGTCGGGATTCTGCTCCGAGCCCGACAGCGCAAACTCCTTCTTGATGATGCTCTGGGTCAGGATGAACCAGGAATAATCATAGCCGGTCGACATGATGTATTTGAGCTGGCCGAGCGTGTCGGAGCCCGGGAACAGCGGCGCCGGCAGCCGCGTGCCTGTGGCGTCGAACCACATTGAGGACGGGCCGGGCAGGATGCGGATGCCGTGGCGCGGCCAGATGGGATTCCAGTTCTGGATACCCTCGACATAATGCCACATGCGGTCGCGATTGATCAGCCGCGCGCCTGATTTCTCGGTGATACCGATCATGCGGCCGTCGACATGTTCGGGCACGCCGGAGATCATGAACTTCGGGGGATCACCGAGCCGCTTCGGCCAGTTCTGCCGCACCAGCTCGTGATTGCCGCCGATGCCGCCGGACGCCACGATCACGGCCTGCGCCTTCAGCGCAAACTCGCCGACGACGTTGCGCGAGGAGCTCTTGCCGCGCTCGACGTTGTCAGGCGCGAGGACGGCGCCGCTGACGCCATCCACGGTGCCGTTGGTGATCGAGAGCGCATCGACGCGGTGGCGGAACCTGAAGCTCAGCCGGCCGCTTTTCATCGCCTCGCGCGCACGGCGCTCGAACGGCTCGACGAGCCCGGGCCCGGTGCCCCAGGTGACGTGAAAGCGCGGCACCGAATTGCCGTGGCCCATCGCGTCATAGCCGCCGCGTTCGGCCCAGCCGACCACCGGGAAGATGCGATGGCCCATCGCCCGCAGCCAGGCGCGCTTCTCGCCGGCGGCGAATGCCACATAGGCCTCGGCCCATTGCCGTGGCCAGAAGTCCTCGTCGCGGTCGAAGCCGGCGGCCCCGATCCAGTCCTGCATGGCCAGGTCGAAGGAATCCTTGATGCCGAGCCGGCGCTGCTCCGGCGAATCGACCAGGAACAATCCGCCGAACGACCAGAACGCCTGGCCGCCGATCGACTGCTCGCCTTCCTGGTCGACCACGATCACGCGCTTGCCCGCATCCGCGATCTCGGTTGCGGCAACCAGTCCCGATAGGCCCGCGCCGACAACGATGACGTCAGTCTCTTCAGCCATGTGTTTCCCCCTCCATGATTCCCCCGCCACAGGTTCCTCCCTGTAGTCGCCCGGATTGAAGCCAGCGGTTGTAACTGAGATCAAGGGTGTGGCGCATAAGACATCATTAACTTGTTCCACTTTGGGGATAGAGACCCATCGGGTGCAGCGCGGACGCAACACTGGATTTGAATTTGTTTTGAGCGAGCCGGCCTGCCTAGACAAAACCGCGGTTACGACAGACGCTAGTCGCGCATCACCACCGAACACGCAGATTCGAATTCGACTGGGGCGGGGGACAATGAAGTTTCTGACGGGGTTGCTTGCGGCGGTTCTCCTGATCGCTTGCATGGGGGCTTCTCACGCGGTGGTTCGGATCGCGGATGACCGCGGTGGCCGGATCGGAACCTATGTCGACAAATACCAGGACCTGCGGCAGTCAGGTGACACCGTCATCATCGACGGCCTCTGCGCCTCGGCCTGCACCATCGTCCTCGGCGCCATCCCGCACGACCGCATCTGCGTGACCTCGCACGCGACGCTCGGCTTCCACGCCGCGTGGGATTTCGGCACCAACGGCCGCGCCGTCACCAACGCCGAAGCCACCCAGATGCTCTACGCGATGTATCCGTCGCAGGTGAAACGCTGGATCACCCAGCGCGGCGGCCTCACCCCGCACATGCTGTTCCTGAAGGGCAAGCAGCTCCAGGCCATGTACAAGCCCTGCTACCTGGATGCGCAAGCCTCGGCCAACAAGCCGTCGTCGCGGTAGGCGCACACTCGTCACTCCTAGCACTGCTCATGGCCGGGCTTGTCCCGGCCATCGACGTTTTTGGGCTCGGTGAAAAGCGCGTGGATGCCCGGCCCTTCGCCGCGCCGAAGCGGCTTCGGCCGCGCAGGCGGGACAAGCCGGGCATGACGAGAATGGGACGTACTTCCGCACCCCGTGATCCCCCTCCCGGCCGCCGCGCTTGCCCGGCCACGCCCCAGCGCCTATTTGAAAGGCAGGGAAACCCCGACCTTCGCCCCGATCGTTGTCATGGCTCAACCGCTGCACCCCTCGCATCCGCTACAGGACAATTCGCCCACTGCCGGCCGCACGCCGTTCGTGCTGCTGTTGGCGGGCGCGGGGCTCGGCGGATTGCTCGTGCTCGGCGCGCTGGCGCTGTGGTTCCACTACGGCACGCAGATGTTCTTCGAAATGATCAGGACCGGTTTCGCCGCCTGCTTCTGATCCGCCACAGGAAGTTTTTCGCTCATGAGTTCCGCCGCCCGTCCGCTGGTGATTGCGACCGCCTTCGCCGCAAGCCTCGTTGTCGGCCTCCTGATCATGTTCTGGGCCATGGGCGGGGTCAGCAAGGTGGCGCAGCCGGCCGCGATCGGCGGCCCGTTCCAGCTGACCGACCAGAACGGCAAGGCCGTCACCGACAAGAGCCTGAAGGGCAAGCCGACCCTGATCTTCTTCGGCTACACCCATTGCCCAGATGTCTGCCCGACCTCGCTGTTCGAGATCTCGGAGGTGCTGCGCGCGATGGGCAAGGACGCCGACAAGGTCAATGCCGTCTTCATCTCGGTCGATCCCGAGCGCGATACGCCGGCGACCATGAAGGAGTATCTGTCGAGCTTCGATCCGCACCTCGAGGGCCTCAGCGGCGATCCCGCCGAGACCGCCAAGGTCATCACCTCCTACCGGGTCTACGCCAAGAAGGTCCCGACCAAGGACGGCGACTACACCATGGACCACACCGCGCTGATCTATCTGATGGACCGCGACGGCCGCTTCGTCTCCCCGTTCAATTTGAAGCGCACGCCGGACGAGGCGGCGGCGGATTTGAAGAAGTACCTCTGAGAAGAGCGCCAGGATCGAGTGGCATTCTCGGTGCAACTTCTCCCGCTTGCGGGGGGAGGTCGGCGCGCACAGCGCGCCGGGTGGGGCTCTCTCCACATTGGGGCTCGCCCGCGGAGATACCCCCGCCCCGGCCCTCCCCCGGGAGCGACCCGGGAGCGGGAGAGGGAGCGCACCTCGACTTGGCCGCATTCCATGCTCGCGTTCCCGTCGGGATGGTCTATAACGCCCTCCGATCCCAATGAAATTCGTTCATTTCCGGCCGATGGCTCCATCGCAACAGGCGAAATCGTCCAAATCTGCCCGTGGCTTGCTGGCGGGGCTAGCCGTCGGCGCCTGCCTGCTCATCGGCTTGCCCGACGTCCAGGCCCAGGCGCCCGCCAAGCGGCCCCCGGCGGCGCCTCAGGCCACGCCGCAGGTCGCGCCCCAGGCCGCCCCGCAGGCCGTGCCCGGGTTCTGGGACCCGCGGCGGCGACCGGAGCGGCCGGACCTGTCGCGCCTGACCGTGATCCGCTTCCTGACCGAGACCGACTATCCGCCGTTCAATTTCACCGGCGCCGACGGCAACCTGGCCGGCTTCAACGTCGATCTGGCCCGCGCGCTGTGCGAGGAGATCAAGGTCACCTGCACCGTGCAGATGCGGCGCTTCGAGACGCTGGTCGACGCGCTCTCCTCCAACCGCGGCGATGCCATCATCGCCTCTATGGCGGTCAGCCCGCAGCTGCGCGCCCGCGTCGACTTCACCGACCCCTATTACCGCGTGCCGGCGCGCTTCGCCTCGCGCAAGGAGGCGGTGATGCCGGAGATCTGCCCCGAATATCTCGAGGGCAAGAAGGTCGGTGTCATCGCCGGCTCCGCGCACGAGGCCTATCTCAAGGCGATGTTCACCGACGCCGAGCTGCACGCGTATCCCAACGACGACGCGATGCGCGCCGCCCTTCGCAAGGGTGAGGTCGATTTCATCTTCGGCGACGCCATCTCGCTGGCGTTCTGGATCAACGGCACCGATTCCGGCGATTGCTGCGCCTTCTCCGGCGGCCCCTTCGTCGAGAGCCGTTTCTTCGGCGAAGGCATCGGCATCGCCGTGCGCAAGGGCAACGACGTGCTGCGCCAGGCCCTGAACTGGGCCCTGTTCCGCGTCTGGGAAAAGGGCCGCTACACCGATCTGTGGCTGCGGTATTTCTCGGTGAGCCCGTTTTAGCCCTGCGCCCGCGACGAGCAAACTGCCGTTGGGCGGGCAAAGGCGCGTCAGCGCCGTGTCCCACGTCTTTGAGGTGGTGGGCACGCTTCGCTTTGCCCACCCTACGATCCCCGCGATAGTTGCTCCGCAACTTTTGCATTCTGCCCGGAAATCGCTATTTTCCGCGGCCCGGAGGCCCCCTTGATGTCCGTTATCGATCCCAACATGAGCCCGAGCGATTTGCGCGCGCTCGCCGAACAATCCAACGCCTGGCCGTTCGAACAGGCGAAGGCCATTGTCGCGCGGCTGAAGAAAAGCCCGAAGGACGAGGTGCTGTTCGAGACCGGCTACGGACCGTCAGGCCTGCCGCATATCGGCACGTTCGGCGAGGTCGCGCGCACCTCGATGGTGCGCCATGCCTTCCGCGTGCTGACCGAGGACAAGGTCAAGACGCGCCTGCTCGCATTCTCCGACGACATGGACGGGTTTCGGAAGGTGCCGGACAACGTTCCCAACAAGGAGATGCTGGCCGCGCATCTCGGCAAGCCGCTGACGCGGGTGCCGGATCCGTTCTCCAACGAGTACCCCTCGTTCGGTGCGCACAACAACGCGCGCCTGCGCGCGTTTCTGGATCATTTCGGCTTCGACTACGAGTTCGCGAGCTCGACCGACTATTATACGTCCGGCCGCTTCGACGCGACGCTGCTCAAGATGTTGGCTGCCTACGACAAGGTGATGGCGATCATCCTGCCGACGCTGGGACCCGATCGCCGCGCGACCTATTCGCCGTTCCTGCCGATCAGCAAGACCAATGGTGTCGTGCTGCAAGTTCCGATGATCCGCCGCGACGTCGCGGCCGGCACCGTGACCTATGTCGACCCCGACACGAACCAGGAAGTGGAGACGCCCGTCACCGGCGGCAACGTCAAGTGTCAGTGGAAGGCCGATTGGGCGATGCGCTGGGTCGCGCTCGGCGTCGATTACGAGATGGCCGGCAAGGATTTGATCGATTCGGTGAAGCTCTCGGGCGCGATCGCCAGGGCGCTCGGCGGCACGCCGCCCGAAGGTTTCAACTACGAGCTCTTCCTCGACGAGCAGGGCCAGAAGATCTCGAAGTCGAAGGGCAACGGCCTCACCATCGACGAGTGGCTGCGCTACGCCTCGCCGGAATCGCTGTCGCTGTTCATGTATCGCGAGCCCAAGGCGGCCAAGCGGCTGTATTTCGACGTCATCCCGCGCAACGTCGACGATTATCAGCAGTTCATCGACGGCTTCGCCAGGCAGGATGGCAAGCAGCAGCTCGGCAATCCGGTCTGGCACATCCACAACGGCAAGCCGCCGCAGGGCGACATGCCCGTCACCTTCCAGCTCCTGCTGACGCTGGTGTCGTCGTCGAACGCGGAGAATGCCGAGACGCTTTGGGGTTTCATCGGCCGTTATCGTCCGGGCGTCTCGCCGCAGACGCATCCCAAGCTCGATGCGATGGTCGGCTACGCCATCAATTACTACCGCGACTTCGTCGCGCCGACGAAGCAGTTCCGCGTGCCCTCGGACACCGAGCGCAGCGCGCTGCAGGATTTGCGCGATGCGCTGTCACAGCTTGCGCAGGACGCATCTGCCGAGGACATCCAGAACGTCGTCTACGAGATCGGCCGCCGCGAGCCGTTCCTCGATCAGGTCAAGAAGGGCAAGGACGGCCGTCCCGGCGTCACGCTGGACTGGTTCAACATGCTCTATCAGGTCCTGCTCGGCCAGGAGAAGGGCCCGCGCTTCGGCTCCTTCGTCGCGGTGTACGGGGTGCAGAACGCGGTCAACATGATCGACGGCGCGCTGGCGCGGAGCGCGTGAGGCAAGAGGTAGCCCGGATGGAGCGAAGCGCAATCCGGGGTTCTCGCAAATTGCACGCCTGGTCCCGGATTACGCTGCGCTCCATCCGGGCTACGGACCGTTTGCTTCAGCTCAAATCGATTTCAGCACGTAGCGCCGGTTGTCCTTCTGCACCGGGCGCGCGTTCATCGGATAGAGTTTTGCGAACGCGGCGACGTCAGCGGCGGACACCTGAATCGGCGTGGTCAGCAGCAGCCATTCGACCACTTCCGAACAGGGCGGAGTCGTCAGCGAGCCGGGATAGCGGAAGTAGCTCAGCTTTTGCGGCAGCATGGCGTGCGGATCGATGCTCGCATCCGCCTTCACCGCCGGGCCTTCCGCCGCCGGCATGGTCTTGACGATCTTGCCGAACGCCGGGTTCGGCCTGCCCTCGGCCATCAGCACGCCGACCACGGCGAGGCCGCCGGCTTCGTTGCGATGGACAAAATGCGCCTCCATCGGAAAATTCTTGCCGCCGATCATGTGCTCGCTCGGCCGGTGGAAGTGCACCTGAAGCAGCTTGTACTTGACGTCGCCGAGCATCAACGTGCTGCCCTCGGCGAAGTTGAGCTGGATCGTGTGTCCGTTGTTGACGATGGTGTCGGCGCTCTTGCCCCAGTTCAGCTTCAGAACCGGCAATTGCGACTTGATCGTCCCCTCGATGTCGATCGGCGACTGCTGCAGGCCGACCGCGCAGGCCTTGTTGGCCGCATCGAGATCGCCCCATTTGGCCGGACCGCCGACGCCCTCATAGCTCCAATGCGCGCCTTCGGCTGCGAAGGCCGGCTTGCAGAGCGGACAAAGCGCAAGACCCGCGAGAGCCTTCAATGCGTGACGGCGATTCATCGTATTCCCCCAGAGATGAATTTGACTGGCAATATCGGCCGCAACCTATGCGAGAGCGGCGGTGAGTCGCAATGGCGATGCAAGAGTGACGCGAGCCGGAAGCGGATTCAGACCTTCTGGCGAAAGGTCTCCAGCACGGCCGCGACGATCTTCTGCCCGTTTCTGCGCAGCTTCCTGGAATCCTCGGCGTGGGGCAGCAGCAGTCCGATCTTGCAGATCATGGCGTCGATCATCCGGCTGAGCAGATCGACATCGTCCGCGTGCAACTCCCCATCGCGCTTCAGCGCCCGCAGCGTCGCGATCAGGAGCGCGGTCGGATAGGTCTCCTCGATCTCGCGATAGCGCGGCTCGCCGAGCACGGCCTGCGCTTCCTGGATGACGATGCGCGCGTAGTCCGGCTCTTCGCAGGCGTCGAGATAGGCGTCGATGCCGGCGCTGAGACGATCCCAGATCTTGCGCTCATTGCGCGCCGCGATCTCGATTCTGCCGGCCGCCTCGCGCTGCATGGCGACGACGACGGCGTCGAACAGCGCCTTCTTGTCCTCGAAGTGATGGTAGAACGCGCCGCGCGTGACCCGCGCCGCCCGCGAGATCGCCTCCATGCCGGCCGCCTGAAATCCGTGGGCCGCAAACGCATCGCGGCCGGCATCGAGCAGCGCCTGCCGTGTGGCCTCGCTGTACTCTTCCCGACGACTTCTCGGAGGATCCTTCGCCCGCATCGCGCGCAACCTAACGCTTGACGCGTCGGTAACAAACTGCATATAACATACATGGTGTATGTATTAGACATATAAAATGTCAAAAGCTGGCGAGGTAGCCGTGGACGGCAAACGCATGTTCGAGCTGGCGGAAGGGCTGGCGATCGCGAAGAGCCGGCAGGATGTCGCTGCGGCGCTGGAGATTCTGCATCCGGACATGGTGCTGGAGACGCCGGCTTTCGGCACCAGGGCGCAGGGTCTCGCCGAAAACGAGCGCATCCTGACAAGCTTCTTCAAGTCATTCCCGGACTATCACGTCACCCTCGACGGCCACGCCAATTCCGCCGACACGCTGGTCTGCTGGGGCACCGCGCGGATGACGATGACGGGGGATCGCTTCGGGGCCGTGCCGAACGGCCGTCGCGCCGAGCTGCCGGTGTTCATCGCCTTCGCCTTTCGCGACGACAAGATCGCGTATGAGCGCTTCGTCTTCGATCTCTCCGAACTCTGCGCCCAATCCGGCGTCTCGACCGACGCGGTCAGGCGCAAGCTGTTCGGCGAAGCGACGCAGGCGGCGTAACTCCATCCACGCAACAGGAGCGTCAGACCATGGCCGATCCCCGCATCAAGCCCGTCGGCGACCTCGCGACCAGACTTCTCTTCGACATCGTTGTCGACCTCGATCCGCGCCTTAATTTCGGCGCCGGGCCGGTCGGGCAGCGCGTGCTGTTCGGGGCGGCCAAGGGCTCGTTCGAAGGCCCGCGCCTGCGCGGCGAGGTGCTGCCGGGCGGCGGCGACTGGGCCTTATTCCGCGCCGACGGCACCATGACGCTCGATGTGCGCCTGTCGCTGCGGACGCATGATGGCGAGCTGATCTACATGACCTATGGCGGCCGCTGGGTGACGCCGCAGGCTTTGCGCGCCGAGATGGCGGATCCCGCGCGACGCACCAAGGTCGATCCCGCCGGATATTACTTCCGCACCAATCCGCTGTTCGAGACCGGCTCGCAGACCTACGCCTGGCTCAATGACATCGTCTGTGTCGGCAAGGGTTATCTCGTCGAGGGCGCCGTAGCCTACAAGGTCTTCGAGGTGCTGTGAGAGCTTCCGTGGATCCGTTGAGTACGTTGCACGTGAGCAGTGCCCTCGCCTTCACTGGCTCGCCCACATGATGCGCGCCATCCACGCCACATCGCTCGCCGCCATGGTGCGCCCGGCCTGCGACGCATCGAGCGATTGAAGCTCCAGCGCCTTCGCGGTGCGGCGCCCCAGCGTCGCGACCATCACCTCGCCCGCCCTGGTCTTCACTACCACGCGATCGCCTTTGCGGATCGGTGCGCCGGGTGAGACCAGGATGAGGTCGCCGTCGCGATAGGCGGGTAGCAGCGCATCGCCGGAAATCTCCAGCGCAAAGGTGTGGCTGTCCTCGGTGGGAAGCGCGATTTCGGTCCAGCCCTTGCCGGATGGAAAGCCGGCCTCATCGAAAGCGCCGCTCGCGCCGGCCAGCGCGAAGCCGAGCAGCGGTACCGAGCGGCCGTCGCCGGCGTCATCGTCGATCAGCCGCGCAAAGCTCTCGATCGAGGACTCGGCCGCGGCCAGCGCCTTTGCGATCGATTCGGTCGAGGGCCAGCGCTCGCGGCCGTCGGAGGTGACGCGCTTGGACCTGTTGAAGGTGGTGGGATCGAGCCCGGCGCGCTTGGCAAGACCGGACGGCGACAGACCGGCGCGCGCCGCCAACCGATCCAGGGCGACCCAGATCTGGTCGTGCGTCAGTATCCTCTGCGCTTTGGCCTGCCTGACCATGCAAGGTCCAGCCCGTCGCAACTCAGGAAAACTATCCTCAAATCAACCGGTTTTCCGTTTTTCGCGCAAGAGGCGGCGCGGCAGCCGCCCTCAAGCGAAATGGATACCGGCTGGCCCCAGGAAAACGCCGCAAGAAAACGCACCAAAACAGGAATTTAGAGACCCGTTCCGATTTCATCGGAGCGGAATAGGCTCTAAGCCTTGAGTTCGGAAGGGGCGGCCTTTACGGTCGCGCCCGGGTTTCGGGGACCCGCACGCGGCGAAAAAACCCAAGAAACTCAAAGAGCTGACTCAAAGAACAAACAGGGCTGCGCAAGCGGTGGTCAAGATCTACAAAATCTGTCCGGCCTCGGCCTGGCGTGAGGCGGAACGGCAGGGTGTCTACCGGGGCAGCGCGGACGATGCGCGCGACGGCTTCATCCATTTCTCCACCGCTGCCCAGGTTCCCGAGACCTTGCGCAAGCACTATGTCGGACAGCGCGCGCTGTTCCTGGTCGAGGTCGACGGCGACGCGCTCGGCAGCGAATTGCGCTGGGAGCGCTCGCGCAATGACGAGCTGTTTCCACATCTCTATGGCGAGCTCGACCTCGGCGCGGTGCTGTCGGTGATGAACCTCAACATCCGCTCGGACGGCGGCCACGACACTCCGGAGCTGCTGCCGTGATCCGCGCTTTCGACGCCTTTTCGCTGCCGGTGCTGCGCTGGCTCGATCCGGAAGACGCCCATCGCCTCGCGATCCAAGGATTGCGCTTCCTGCCGCCGGTCAAGCCGCGCGCTGACGATCCCAAGCTTGCGATGCGCGCCTTCGGGCTCAACTTTCCCAATCCGATCGGCATGGCCGCGGGCTTCGACAAGAGCGCCGAGGTGCCGGACGCGTTGCTGCGGCTCGGCTTCGGCTTCGTCGAGATCGGCTCGGTGACGCCAAGGCCGCAGAGCGGCAATCCGCGGCCGCGGTTGTTTCGTTTGGAGCGCGACGAGGCCGTCATCAACCGCATGGGGTTCAACAATGACGGCGCCGACGTCGCCTTGCGCCGGCTCGCCGCGCGCGCGCAGCATGGCGGCATCGTCGGCGTCAATGTCGGCGCCAACAAGGATTCGCCGGACCGCGTCGCCGATTACGTCAAGCTGATCGAGACCTTTGCGCCGGTCGCGAGCTATTTCACCGTCAACGTCTCCTCGCCGAACACGCCGGGCCTGCGCAATTTGCAGGAAGGCGCCCTGCTCGACGATCTCCTCGCCCGGGTGATCGACGCCCGCGAGCGTGTGCGCCAGAAAGCCGGCGACACGCCGGTGCTGCTCAAGATCGCCCCGGACCTCAGCCTCGCCCAGCTCGACGATGTCGTGCAGGTCGCGCGTTCGCGCCGGGTCGACGGCATGATCGTGTCGAACACGACGATTGCGCGGCCGAGCACGCTGCGCGAGGAGATGCGCGCCAAGGAGCAAGGCGGCCTCTCCGGCCGGCCGCTGTTCCGCCTGTCGACGCGCATGGTCGCGGAGACCTATGTGCGCGTCGAAGGCGCGTTCCCGCTGATCGGCGTCGGCGGCGTGGATTCGGGCGGTGCCGCGCTGACCAAGATCCGTGCCGGTGCGAGCCTGATCCAGCTCTATTCGTCGCTGATCTACAAGGGCCTCGGCCTCGTCGACGAGATCAAGCGCGACCTCACCTCGACGCTGCTCCGCACCGGCCGGGATTCGCTGTCCGAGATCGTCGGCGCCGATGCCGCGACGCTCACGGCGGAAGATTGGCCGGGGATGTAAGGCGATCTCGTGCCCCGAACGCAGTCATCGTCCGGGCTACGGTTCTTCTACGATATCGAAAACGTCGTCCGGAACTGCGCCGGATAGCGTGCGGCCTGCAAGCCGCCGCGCGAGAGGTAGGAGGCCATCAGCGCCGACCACAATCCGGCATTGCCGAGCGATTGCAGCGCCCACCAGGCGGCGAGGAAGATCAGCAGCGAAGCCAGCATCAGATTGCGCATCTCGCGCGCCCAGGTCGCGCCGATATAGATGCCGTCGAAGCCGAAGGCGAACACGCCGGGGATGGGCACGAGCACGACGAACGGCAGGAATTCGCGCGCGGCACGGCGGACGTCGTCACTCGCCGTCATGAAATCGATCAAGGCGGGCCCGAACAGCGCGAACAGTCCCGACACCACCAGCGCGAAGCCGAGCCCCCATAGCAGCACCAGCCGGGTCGAATCCGCAAAGCCCTTTGCATCGCGCGCGCCAACGGCGCGGCCGCACAGCTGCTGCGCTGCGTTGGCGAGACCGTCGAGGAAGAAAGCGCTGACCAGCAGGAAATTGTTGAGCACGGAGTTGGCGGCCAGCGTAACGTCGCCGGCCTGCGCGCCCTTGGCGGTAAAGAACAGGAATACGGCGATCAGCGCCGCGGTGCGGATCAGGATGTCGGTGTTCACCGCCAGCATCCGCAACAGCTTGTCGCGGTCGAGCAGGGTCGCGTACGGCACGGCAAAGCCGCCATCGGCATAATGGCGGCAGACGATCACGCCGAGGGCGAACCCGACCGCTTCCGACAACAGCGCGGCGATCGCGGCACCGGCGATGCCGGTGTCGTAGATCAGCACCAGCAGGATCGTCGCCGCCATGTTGACGAGGTTGATGACGACCTGAAGCATCAAGGCCGAATTGGCACGCGCCTGGCCGATCAGCCAGCCGAGGATGACGTAATTGGCGAGCGCGAACGGCGACGACCAGATCCGGATCTTGAAGTAGGTCTTCGCGGCCTGCGTCACACCCTCGCTGCCGCCCATGAGATCGAACAGCAATGCGGCCAGCGGCAGTTGCAGCACGATCAGCGCGGCGCCGATCAGGCCGGCAACGATGAAGCCGCGCGCCAGGATCGCGGTCGGCTCGCGCGTGTCGCCCGCGCCCAGCGATTGCGCGGTGAAGGCGAGCGTGCTCATCCGCAGGAAGCCGAACAGCCAGAACAGGCAGTCGAAGATCACCGAGGCCATCGCGACGCCGCCAAGCAGCGCGGCATCGTCGAGGCGGCCGATCGCCGTGGTCGAGACAATGCCGATCAGTGGCGTGGTCAGGTTCGCGACCATCGCCGGCCCGGCGATGGCGAACACTTCACGTGTGCCGACTTTGGGATGGACGGGCGCGTGCATGGTTCAGAACACGACGACCATGCCGTCCTCGGCCGCCATATGGGGCAGCGTGTCGAGGCGCGACAGCATGTCGTCGCTCATATGGGTGAGGACGAGCCGCTTGGCGCCGATGTCGGGCAGATGCTGTTCCAAGGACTTCAGGCTGAGATGGTTCTTCACCACCTTCTCGTACATATAGGCTTCAGCGATGAAAAGATCCGCGCCATGCGCCAGCGGAATGAGCGTCTCCGTCCATTCGGTATCGGCGCTGTAGGCGAGCGTGCGGCCCTCGGCCTCGACGCGGTAGGCGAGGAAGGGGCCGCCGGATTCGCCGTGCACGACCGGATAGGGCGTCACCGTCACGGCACCGAAAGTCCGGCTTTGCTCGGGCGAGAGCTCGACGACGGAGAGCTCGAAGCGCTGCTTCGTCTTTGAGGAATGCTCGAACAACGCCTCCATCACCTCGCGCAGCCGCGTCTCGATGCCTTGCGGGCCCGCGATCGTCAGCGGCCGCGTCCGCCGCGAGAATTGCGCGTCGAGCAGGACAAACGGCAGCCCGGCAAAATGATCACCGTGGAAATGCGTGATCAGGATGAGATCGATGTCCTCGCACGCGATCTCGAGCCGCTTCAGCGCCGGCAGAGCCGACGCACCGCAGTCGATCAGGAAGTTGGCCTCGCGCCCCGAGACATGGAAGCAGGTATTGAGCCTGCCGCCGGAGCCGAAAGCATCGCCGCAGCCGACAAAACGCAATTGCATCGGCTGCGGACCTTCAAAATCTCACCGGCCGCGCGGCGTGCCGAACACGCGCGAGAGCAGCCAGATCGGGATCACGATGACTGCGCCGAGCAGGAAGTAGCGCCACAGCCAGTTGATGGTGTCGAAGCCGAGATCCCAGAGCCGCTGGAACAACAGGCGAATGCTGGTGAGGATGTTCCAGGGATCGAAGCCGATCGCGGCGAGCACGACGCCGACCAGGATCGAGAGCAGGACCAGGCGAAACGCGACCGCCAGCGGCGAGCCGCCGAGAAAGCGGTTCAGCCCGTCGTTGCGGCCGGCCGGCAAATCTCTGACGTCTTGGACCATCTCAAACTCCTGTAGGCGGATTCGACCCATTATAGGGCACGGCGAGGCACATGGGGAACCCGTGACGGACCGTCAATCGGGTTACGGGAGTTTAATTCGGGTAGCCTCGGTTTGGGCGCGCTGCCGGCCGCGGGCGCCAACCTCTCCCGCTTGCGGGAGAGGTCGCGCCGAAGGCGCGGGTGAGGGCTTTCTCCTCTAGGGGATTGTCCCATCGCGGAGACAGCCCTCTCCCGCTCCCTCTCCCGCAGGCGGGAGAGGGAGCGCATCTCCGCCCTGGCGACAATCGAGCGCTCTCATAAAACGCACTCATACCTCAATCTCCGCCGCCTCCGCCTTCAGCATCCTCTCCAGCGTCTCCAGCCGATCGGCCTCCCGCGGCGGCTTGTCCCAGCGCAGGCGGCTGATGCGGGGGAAGCGCATGGCGACGCCGGATTTGTGGCGCGGCGAGCGCTGCAGGCCCTCGAATGCCACCTCCAGCACCAAGCCCTTGTCGCCCTCGTGCACGACATGGCGGACGGGGCCGAACTTTTCCGTGGTGTTACGGCGGACGAAGCGGTCGATCTGCAGCAGCTCCTCGTCGGTGAAGCCGAAATAGGCCTTGCCGACCGGCACCAGCTCGTCGCCGCCCTCGCCCGCGGTCCAGACGCCGAAGGTGTAGTCGGAATAAAAGGACGAGCGCTTGCCGTGACCGCGCTGCGCATACATCAGCACGGCATCGATGATGTGCGGATCGCGCTTCCACTTCCACCATTGCCCCTTCGGCCGGCCCGGCAGATACGGCGCATCGCGCCGCTTCAGCATCACGCCCTCGACGGCGTCCGCGTCTTCGCCGGCACCGGCGCTTGCGGGATCGGCGCGTGCGGCGGTGAGCGCGTCCCAGCTTGCGAAGGCGACGGTGGGCGACAGATCGATGCGGGGATCGTCGAGCTTCTTGATGAAGGTCTCCAACCGTTCGCGCCGTTCCGCGAACGGCAGCTCGCGCAAATCGTTCTCGTCGTCGCCGAGCAGATCGTAGGCGCGAAGGTGGATCGGAAATTCCTTGATCAGCTTTGGCGAGACGACCTTGCGATTCAGCCGCTGCTGCAGGACGTTGAAGCTCTGCACACGGCCCTCGCGCAGGATCAAGAGCTCGCCGTCAATCGCGCCGGGCAGGCGCAGCGACGGCACGAGATCGGGAAAGCTCCCCGTGATGTCCTCGCCGGTGCGTGAATAGAGCCGCGCCGTGATGTGGCCGCGATCATCGCGGCCCGCCACCGCCTGCACGCGGATGCCGTCCCATTTCCACTCGGCGATGTAGTCGGCGGGATCGAGCGCGGCGAAATCGCTGTCCTCGATCGCATGCGCCAGCATCACGGGCCGGAACGGCGCGGGATCGCGGTTGACCGGCTTTTCGGCACGGCCTTCCAGCCATGCGAACAGGTCGAGATAGGGTGGCGCAAGGCCAGGCCAGATCAGCTCGACCTCATGCGGATCCTTGTCGCCGAGCGCGGCCGCCGCGGTCTTCGCCAGCCGCGCGGAGATACCAATCCGAAGCGCGCCAGTGACGAGCTTCAGCAGCGCCCAGCGGCCGGTCTCATCAAGCTCGTCGAGCCAGCGCTCGAGCTGCTTCGGCAGCTCGGTCTTGCCGAGCGTGCGCAAGGTGGTGACGACTTCGGTCAGGGTCGGCGGCGGTGGATTGTTGTGGTTGCGGGCGTGAGGGGACTCATCAGCATCTCGCCCGCGGGACACCCCTCCCTGACCGTCCCCCACAAGGGGGGAGGGAACGGAGAGGCTCGTGCGTCCCTCACTTTGGAAATCGCTGAGAGATATTGTGCTCGCTGACAACGCCGCACTGCGCTGCGCTCCCTCCCCCCTTGTGGGGGAGGGCGGGGGAGAGGGGTGGCCCGGAAAAGACTGCGAATTGTTTTGCGCCTTCGGCCACATCAGCGCCACCGTCTCCGAGAGATCGCCGACATAGTCGTAGCTCAAACCGAACAGCACCGGATCGGTGCGCGCGGCGATGAGATCGCGGATCAAGGCGGGCTTGGCGTGCTTGAAGCTGAGCGCGCCGGTGAGCGCGGCCAGCGCGTAGCCGCGGTCGGGGTCTCCAACCTCGCGGAAATAACCGGTGAGCAGCCGCAGCTTGTTGTTGCGGCCGGGCTCGTAGGCGAGACGGTCCAGGAGTTCGGCGAAGCGGTTCATGCCTCGGCCTCGTCTGTGGCCGGTGTCTCGCTCTCCTCCTCGTCGCCATAGCCGACGAGATCGAGCGGCTGCGCGCGCAGGCCCCTGCTCTGGCACCAATGCACCAGCGCATCTTCCTGGCCGTGCGTGACCCAGATCTCGCCGGCGCCGGTCGCGGCGATGGTGGCGGTGAGTCCGTCCCAGTCAGCATGATCGGAGATCACCAGCGGCAGCTCGATGCCACGCTGCCGCGCCCGGGCGCGCACGCGCATCCATCCCGAGGCAAACGCGGTGACGGGATCGGGAAACCGCCGCGTCCAGAGATCGGAGGTCGCCGAGGGCGGCGCCAGCGTGATGGTGCCGGCGAGCGCCGCCTTCTTCACGCCCTTCACTGGCCTGAGCTCGCCGAGATCGATGCCGCGGCTCTGGTAGTACTCGGTGATCTTCTCCATCGCGCCATGCAGATAGATCGGTGCGTCATAGCCGGCCTGCCGCAGCAGCGCGATCACTCGCTGCGCCTTGCCGAGCGAATAGGCCCCAACGAGATGCGCGCGCTCCGGAAACAGCGTGACCGAGGCCAGCAGCTTCTTCACCTCGTCGCTCGCATCGCCATGCCGGAATACCGGCAACCCGAACGTCGCCTCGGTGATGAAGACGTCGCAGGGCACCAGCTCGAACGGCGTGCAGGTCGGATCGGGCGCGTCCTTGTAGTCGCCGGAAGCGACGATGCAGGTGTCCTTGCAGGTCACAGCAATCTGTGCCGAACCCAGCACATGGCCGGCCGGGTGGAATTTCACGCAGACGTCGCCGAGCCGGATCTCCTCGCCATAGTTGATGACTCGCGTCGATCCGGCAAAATTCTCGCCGTAGCGCAGCCGCATCATGTCCAGCGTTTCCTGCGTCGCCAGCACCGCACCATGGCCGGCGCGGGCATGGTCGGAATGGCCGTGGGTAATCACGGCCCGCTCGACCGGGCGAACGGGGTCGATATGGAAGCCGCCGGGCTTGCAGCACAGGCCGGCAGCAACTGGCAGCAGGATGTCTTGGGGGCGCATGGTGGTCATATAGGAAGCGAGCGCCTCCAATTCACCCGTCATGCGCGGACTTGACCCGCGCCTCCATCCACTTAAACAGTTGCTTTTTTGATGGATTGCCGGCGAGCCGGCACGACGAGTGTTGGTTCCCAATGCCCCTCCGCCTGTTCCAGACCTCCGGCGATCTCATGGCCGACCGCCGCTTCGAGTTCGCGCGCGACCTCCAGCTCAAGGGCGACCTGCCCGCCGCCGCTGACCTCATAGAGCAGGCGATCGAGCTTGCGCCGAACTTCACCTCGGCCTGGTTCACGCTCGGCGAGATCCGTCAGCAGCTCGGCGAGCGCGACAAGGCGATCGAGGCTTTCCGCAAGGCGCGCGATTGCGATCCTGATGACCAGCACGGCGCCGGCCTGCATCTGATGCGGCTCGGCGACGCCGAGATGTCGGAGATGCCCAAAGCTTACGTGCAGGCGCTGTTCGATCAATACGCGCCACGCTTCGAGCATGCGCTGATCAACGATCTCGGCTACCGCGCCCCCGCGCTGATCTTCAAGGCGGTGCTGGCCGCGCGCGTCGCGGCGAAGAAGCCAGCCTTCTTCAAGCGCACCATCGATCTCGGCTGCGGCACCGGCCTCGCGGCCGCCGCCTTCGCCAAACAGGTCGACCATTTCATCGGCATTGATCTGTCGCCCGGCATGATCAAGGAGGCGCGCGCCACCAACCTCTATGCCGAGCTCGAAGTCACCGACATGATCGAAGGGTTGCAGAGCAAGGGCGATGGATGCGCGAACCTCGTCGTCGCCGCGGATGCGTTCGTCTATCTCTCCGATCTCGCGCCGGTACTGAGCGAAGCCAGGCGCGTGCTCGTAGCCGGCGGCGTGCTCGCCTTCACGCTGGAGACGCATGACGGCAGCGGCATCGTTCTCGGCGAAGGCCTGCGCTATGCCCATTCGGCGGAATATGTGCGCGGCGCCATCGCCAAGGCCGGCCTCAAGCTCCTGACACTGGAGCCGGCCTCGCCTCGGATCGAGAACAACGAGCCGGTGCGCGGCCTTGTGATCGTTGCCGAGAAAACTTGAGTTTAGGCGCTAACGCCCCGTGATTTGAGCGTCATTGCGTCGCAAAGCCGTGACTTCCCACTTGCGAGCCGTGCTGCGTTCCCAGCACAATGCGCGCATCAGGGAGAAAACAACAATGACCAAGAATCCATCGCGGCGCGATTTCAGCGCCGCCGCGCTCGCCACCATCGCCGCATCCACCTTGCCCGCGCCTTACGTCTGGGCTGCGGAGAAGAAATATGATGCGGGCGCCAGCGACACCGAGATCAAGATCGGCCAGACCGTGCCGCATTCCGGCCCCGGCTCGCTCTACGGCGTGCTCGGGCGCATCGGCGAGGCCTATTTCCAGATGCTGAACGAGAAGGGCGGCATCAACGGACGCAAGGTCAAGTTTCTCACCATGGACGATGCCTATAGCGCCCCGAAATGCGTCGAGGCGACGCGGCGCCTGGTCGAGCAGGAAGAGGTGCTCGCGCTGTACGGCTC
Source organism: Bradyrhizobium sp. WSM2793 (assembly GCF_000379585.1). Classification (NCBI taxonomy): domain Bacteria; kingdom Pseudomonadati; phylum Pseudomonadota; class Alphaproteobacteria; order Hyphomicrobiales; family Nitrobacteraceae; genus Bradyrhizobium; species Bradyrhizobium sp. WSM2793. The sequence continues at coordinate 62,935 of NZ_KB902797.1, forward strand.
GCTCGGCACCGCGCCGCAGACCGCCGTGCACAAATACCTGAACTCCAAGGGCGTGCCGCAACTGCTGCTCAACACCGGCGCGTCGAAGTGGAACAACCCGAAAGAGTTCAAATGGACGATGGCGGGCCTGCCACTCTATCCGACCGAGGCGCGCATCCTGGCGCGGCACGTCGTCAGCGTGAAGCCGAATGCCAAGATCGGCATCCTCTACCAGAACGACGACTTTGGTCGCGACTTCCTCGGTCCCTTCAAGAAGGTTTTGGAAGACGCCGGCGGCACCGCAAAGGTGATCATGGAGCAAACCTACGATCTCACCGAGCCGACCGTCGATTCCCAGCTGATCAATCTCTCCAAGTCGGGCGCCGACGTCTTCTACAACATCTCGACCGGCAAGGCGTCGTCGCAGTCGATCCGCAAGGTCGCCGAGCTCGGCTGGAAGCCGCTGCAGCTTCTTTCCGCCGGCTCGACCGGCCGCTCGATCCTCAATGCCGCGGGCCTCGAGAATGCCACCGGCATCGTCGCCATCCGCTACAACAAGGAGGTCGGCCTGCCCAAATGGGAGAAGGACCCCGACGTGATGGCGTTCGAGGAATTGCGCAAGAAATACACGCCGGCCATCGACCCCGACAACACCATCGCCTTCGCCGGCTATGGCCAGGCCGTGACCATGGGCGAGATCCTGCGTCGCTGCGGCGACGATCTCACCCGCGGCAACGTGCTGAAGCAAGCCTCGACGCTGGCGGGCTTCCACTCGCCCTACTTCCTCGACGGCGTCACCTACAGCTATACGCCCGGGGACTACACGCCGATGAAGACGCTCTTCATCTCCACCTTCACCGGCAAGGACTGGGACATCTCCGACAAGCCGATGTCGGAATAGGCTGAGGCGCACGCCGCGGCTTCCTCCCTTCTCCCCTTGTGGGAGAAGGTGGCGCGAAGCGCCGGATGAGGGGTTGCTTCAGCAAACTCAAATGCAAACGATAGCTCGCGGAGAGAGACCCCTCACCCGTCTCGCCGCTCCGCGGCGAGCCACCCTCTCCCACAAGGGGAGAGGGTAAGAGCGCGCATTTGCTGCAATCAACTTAACCGATACGCAGCCTTGGCATTCGCCCCAAAAGCCTTGTCCCGCAGCTGCGGGCCAAGCTTCGCCAGGCAGGCTTCCAGCGCGCTCTTGATCTCGCCATAGCTCCCCGCAAGCAGGCACACCGGCCAGTCCGAGCCGAAGATCAGCCTGTCTTCGCCAAAACACCTCGCGGCGTGCGCGACGAACGGAAACAGGCGTTCCGCATCCCAGTCGATCCAGACCGCTTCGGTCGCAAGCCCGGAGATCTTGCACCAGACATTGCCGCAAGCTCCAAGCGCGGCGATGCGATCGGCCCATTCGGCGCTGCCGCCGTCGGCGATCGGCGGTTTGGCCGCGTGGTCGAGCACGAACCGCGCTTGCGGAAACGCCTGAGCGGTTGCGATCGCCGACGGCAGCTCGCGGGCGCGGACGAGGAAATCGTAGGTGAGATCGCGGGCGAACAATGCGGTGAGGCCGCGCTGGACGTCCTCGCGCAGCAGCCAATCGGGATCGGCTTCATCGTGGACCTGGTGGCGGATGCCGACCAGCTTGCCGCCGCCGGGTGAAGCGCGAAGCCGATCAAGGGTTTCGCCAACCGTACCATCCGTCAGATCAGCCCAGCCGACCACACCAACGACGAAGGGATTTTCGTGCGCAACGCGCAAGAATTCCTCGGTCTCCTCCAGCGCGGAGCGACATTGCACCACGATGCTGGCGTCGATGCCGTTCGCTTTCAACAGTGGCGCGAGATCGGCCGGACCGAAGGCGCGGCGGATCGGCGTCAGCTCGTCCGCTGCCATCCAGGGATAATCGGCGCGTGCAGGATCCCAGAAGTGTTGATGGGCGTCGATGATCATGCCTTACGCCCCGCCCGGCAGCGGCGCGCGCGCATCGACGAGGTTCCGTGCCCGCAGCTCGTGCCAGAACGCGGCCGGCACCGCACTCTCCGACATCGCGATGTTGTCGGAAACTTCAGCGGCATTGCGTGCGCCCATCACGGCGACCGTGACGGCCGGATGCGCCATGCAGAACTGGAGCGCGGCGGCCTTCAGCTCGGTGCCATGCTTGCGGCAGAGCGCGTCGAGCTCCAGCGCTCGCGCCACCAGCGTTGCGTCGGCGTCCTGATAATTGAACTTCGCACCGGTGTGCGGATTGGCCAAAATGCCGCTGTTGTAGATGCCGCCGAGCAGGATGCCGATGCCTTTCGCCGTGCAGAGCGGAAATAGCGCATCCAGCGCGCCCTGGTCGAGCAGCGTGTAGCGCCCGGCGAGCAGGAAGCAGTCGACCGGCACGGCCTCGGCGAAACGGACCTGCATCTCCGACTGGTTCATGCCGGCGCCGATCGCCTTGACGGTGCCGTCCTCGCGCAAGCGCTGGAGCGCGCGAAAGGCACCATTGACCGCCTCGTCATAGTGATCGTCGGGATCGTGCACCAGGAGGACGTCGACACGGTCGAGCCCGAGCCGGCCCAGGCTCTCCTCCACCGATCGCAGCACGCCGTCATGACTGAAATCGAACACGGGCCGCTCGCGCGGCGTACCCTTATAGTGCTCGTCCTCGGCGGCGCCGCCATCTGGCGCGCGCAGCAGGCGGCCGACCTTGGTCGAGATGGCGTAAGACTCGCGCTTCTGCTGTCGCAGGAAGGCCCCTAATCGCCGCTCGGCGAGGCCGAAGCCGTAGAGCGGCGCCGTATCGAAGAAGCGCACCCCAAGCGACCAGGCGCGCGCGATCGTCGCTTCCGCATCGGCATCGCTGACCGGGCTGAACAATCCGCCGAGCGGGGCGGAACCGAGACCGATTGAAGTGACGTCGAGCGAGCCGAGCCGCGACCGTTTCATTCCCATTGCCTTGTCTTCATTCCAACAGTCCAGATCATCTCCCCCGCTTGCAAAAATCGCAAGCGGGGGAGGCATGCAGGAGCGCGGGGCTGGCGGACGCTCCTACTTCAACATCTGCGCGACGTTGTCCTTGGTGACGAGATCGAGGCCGGTGTAGACGATCTCCGGCACCTTCTCGCCCTTCTTGATGGCGAGCAGCGTGTCCATCGCCTTCTCGCCCATCTCGAACGGACGCTGGCCGACCAGCGCGTTGGCATAGCCGTCGCGCAGCAGCTCGAGCTGCATCTTCAGCGTGTCGGCGACGACCAGCGTGAACTTGCCGGAATCGATGTCCTTCTTGTTCCTCGACGCGAAGGCCTTGAAGCCTTCAGGCGCGAACATCGGCCAGCCGCCGATCGGAACGATCGCGGCGAGATCCGGCGTTGCGGTGCGCATATCCGTCATCTGCTGAACCGCGAGTGCCGGATCGTCGTTGCAGAAGGTCGGAGAGCCCGCGACCTCCGTCCATTTCGAGCCCTTCAGCGCCTCGCGCACGCCGTCGACACGCTCGGCGAGGTTCTTGGCGCCGGGGCCGCCCGAGACCATGGCGTATTTGCCGCCATCGGGCCGCATCTTCACGAGCTGCTTGCCGAGCGCGACGCCGAACTCCTTGTTGTTGGTGCCGATATAGGCGATGCGCTTGGAGCCCGGCGCATCGGCATCGAAGGTGATGACCGCGATGCCGGCGGCCGTCGCCGCCTCGATCGACTTGGTCATGGCCGCGACGTCGGCGACCGAGATGGCGAGACCGTCGACCTTCTGCGTGACGAAGTCCTGGATGATCTGGGCCTGCGTCGCCGGCTCATGCTCGACCGGCCCCTTGTAGATGCACTCGATATTGCCGAGCTCCTTGGCGCGCTTCAGGCAACCGTCGCGCGCGAAGTCGAAGAACGGATTGTTCATCGCCTTGGGCACGATGACGAAGCGGTAGTTCGCGGCGAATGCCGGCGTTGCCATCATTGCGACGGCGATGCCGGCAAGAAGCAGTTTCCTCATGGTCTCCTCCACCCTTGTTTGGTGCCTATCCTCTCGAAAGCGCCCGGGAAGCGGACAGGCGGCGTTTTGTTTGCCTTCCCGAGATGACGTCACCTTCAGCTCATCCGCGAGCGGATCCGGTCGACCAGCACGGCCAGGATGATGATCACGCCCACCAGCGTCTGCTGCCAGTAGGAGGAGACCTGCGCCAGCACGAGGCCGTTGCGGATCACCTCCAGCAGCACGCAGCCGACGATGGCCCCGAGCGGACCGCCGATGCCGCCGGCGAGGTTGGCGCCGCCGATCACGGCCGCCGCGATCACGTTGAGCTCGTAGGACGTCGCCATGTTGGCGGGCGCCGATCCGAGCCAGCCGGAGATGATGATGCCCTGGAGGCCGGCTGCGAGGGCGCAAATCACATAGACCTCGATCTTCACCCGCACGACCGGGATGCCGGTCAATTCGGCGGCCTTCTCGTTGCCGCCGAGCGCGAAGACGTGGCGACCGAACGAGGTGTGATGCAGGACCACGGCCATCGTCAGTGCGAGGATCACGAGATAAATGAAAGGCACGGGCACGCCAAGCACGTCGCCCGAGGTGAGCGCGTAGAAACGATCGGCGTCGGGCCCACCCGGAAAGCTGCCGCGGCCGTTGGAGACGACATAGCCGAGCCCGCGTACGATCGAGAGCATGCCGAGCGTGGTGACGAAGGGCGACAGGCCGAGCACGGCGATGCAAAAGCCGTTGACGAGGCCGGCGATCAGCGCGACGCCGAGGCCGGCGAGGATCGAGATCAGCAGGATCAGGCCCGGCACGTTGGCAATTACGGTCTTGCCGTCGGCCGCCAGATGCACGAACAGCGCGCCCGCCGGCGAGCCGGGCGCCGACAGCTCGGTCATCACCATCGAGGTGATCATGGCCGAGAAGCACATCATCGATCCCACCGACAGATCGATGCCGCCGGTGATGATGACGAAGGTGACACCGAGCGTCGCAATGGCGATGAAGGAAAAATTCTTCGCGACGTTCTGCATATTGCCTTCGGTGAAGAAATAGGGGCTGGCGAAATGCATGATCACCAGCAGCACCGCGAGCGCGAGCAGCACGTAGCCGGTCTGGGAGGCGAAGATGCCGCGCTGCCACCATCTGATCCGGCCGACATTGGTGAAGCTGATCGGGGATTCCATGGGCATGGCCATCACGCCGCCTCCTTCGCGCCGGTGATGAGCGCGGTGACTTCCTCTGGCGAGGTCTGGTGGATCGGCTTGTCGGCCCGCTTCTCGCCGCGGCGCATGACGATGACGCGGTCGCAGACCGCGAACACGTCCGGCATGCGGTGCGAGATCAGCATCACGGCGACGCCCTGCTCCTTCAGCCGGTGGATCAGGCCGAGCACCTGCTCGACCTGGCGCACCGAGATCGCGGCGGTCGGCTCGTCCATCATCACCAGCCGCGCATTGGAGAGCCGCGTCCGCGCGATCGCCACCGCCTGGCGCTGGCCGCCCGACATCTGCTTGACGAGGTCGTCGGGGCGCGTCTCCGAGCGCAGCTCGCCGAACAATTCCAGCGCGCGCGCCGCCATCGCCTTGTGGTCGAGCAATGCGATGGGCCCGAACCTGCGCTTCAGCTCGCGGCCGAGGAACACGTTGGCCGCCGCCGTGAGATTGTCCGATAGCGCGAGGTCCTGGTAGACGACCTCGATGCCGACGGCGCGGGCATCGACCGGCCGGTTGAAATGAACCGCGTTGCCGGCAAAGCGGATCTCGCCGTGGCTGGGGCGGAAATTGCCGGCGATGATCTTGACCAGCGTCGACTTGCCGGCACCGTTGTCGCCCATCAGGCCGACCACCTCGCCCGGCATGACCTGCATGTCGACGCCATGCAGCGCGCGGATCGCGCCGAACTCCTTGCCGATGCCGGTCAGCTCGAGGACCGGTGTCGCGTCAACGTTTGCCATCAGCAGCCTCGCTCAGACATAGCGGTTGACCAGGGATTCCAGATATTCCTGCCGGCCCGAGCGCGGCTGCGGGTCGAAGCCGGGACGGAGCGCGCGATCGGCAAGATCGGCGAGCGAACGCTGACCGCCGAGAATGGCCCGGCCTTCAGTGCCGGCCCATCCCTCGTATCGCTCGGTAAGCGGCGCCGTGAGGGCGCCGGCATCGAGCATGTCGGCGGCGGCGAGGAATGCGCGCGCGCAGGCATCCATCGAGCCGACATGGGCGTGGATCAGATCGTCCGGGTCGATCGACTGCCGCCGGATCTTGGCATCGAAATTGAGCCCGCCGGTGGTGAAGCCGCCACGGTTCAGGATCTCGTGAAACACCAGCGCCAGCTCCGGGACGTTCATCGCGAACTGGTCGGTATCCCAGCCGAGCAGATCGTCGCCCCGGTTGACGTCGAGCGAGCCGAACACGCCGAGCGCCTCGGCCAGCGCGACCTCATGGTGGAAGGAGTGACCGGCGAGGATGGCGTGGTTCTGCTCGATGTTGAGCTTGACGTCTTTCAAGAGGTCGTAGCGCGCAAGGAAGCCGTAGCAGGTGGCGACGTCGAAATCATATTGATGCTTGGTCGGCTCCTTGGGCTTCGGCTCGATCAGGATCGGCCCCTTGAAGCCGATCTTGTGCTTGTGCTCGACGACCAGCGAGATGAAGCGGCCGAGCTGGTCGAGCTCGCGCTTGAGATCGGTGTTGAGCAGCGTCTCGTAGCCCTCGCGCCCGCCCCACAGCACGTAGTTCTGGCCGCCGAGCCGGTGCGTCACCTCCAGCGCGGCGCGGACCTGGCCGGCGGCATAGGTGAATATCTCCGGGTCCGGATTGGTCGCCGCGCCCGCCATGTAGCGGCGATGCGTGAACAGGTTGGCGGTGCCCCAGAGCAGGCGGACCTTGCTCGATGCCATCTTCGCTTCGAACAGATCGGCGATCGCATTGAGATTGGCGACGGACTCGGCGAGCGAAGCGCCCTCCGGCGCTGCATCGACGTCGTGGAAGGTGAAGTAGGGCACGTCGAGCAGGCGAAACAGCTCGAAGGCGATATCGGCCTTGGCCCGCGCCTGCGCCATCGCGTCACCGCCCTGGTGCCACGGCCTCAGGAAGGTCTCGCCGCCGAAGGGATCGCCGCCCGGCCAGCAGAACGAATGCCAATAGCAGACCGCAAAGCGCAAATGATCCTCGAGCCTGCGGCCGTGTACGAGGCGATCCTTGTCGTACCAGCGGAACGCGGGCGCCTGTCCCGCGTCCTTGCCGGCGAAGGCGACAAGTGTGGTTGCATCGAAGAATTTGGCTGACGCGTTCACTTAAGGAGACTCCTTCAATGCGGGATAAAGCTCGCGCCATCGCCGATAGGCCTCGTCATAGACCTCCGTGACGGATGCGCGGGGCGTGAAGCTCGCGAGTCGCCGCGGGCGGGTGCAGACCGCTGCGGGTCTCTCGCCGGTCACAGCGAGCCGGCCTAGCCTGGAGGCACCGAGCGCCGCCCCCACCTCGCCTTCCTCGATGCGATGGACGGGAACGCCGAGCACGTCGGCACAGATCTGCGCCCATAGCGGTGAGCGCGAGCCGCCGCCGACGAGATCGAGCTCGGTGATCGCCCCGCCTGCCGCGCTCAGCGCCGCCAGATTGTCGCGCGCGGCGAAGGCGACGCCTTCGAGCACGGCCTGCACGATCTGCGTCCGCCCGGTCGCACCGCGCAGGCCGACGAAGGCGCCGCTGGCGGCGGCATCGTTGTGCGGCGTGCGCTCGCCGTCGAGATAGGGCAGGAATTTGATCGGGCTCGGCCCATCGACGCGCTCGCCGAGCGGCGCCAGCAGCGCTGGGGCCGGCGTCTCCATCACACCGGCAAGCCAGGCCAGCGAGGCCGCCGCCGAGAGCATCACGCCCATCTGGTGCCAGAGGCCGGGCAGCGCGTGACAGAACGCATGCACCGCCGAGGCCGGTGCCGGCGCGAAGCGGTCGGTGACGCGGAACACCACACCGGACGTTCCCAGCGACAGGAACGCATCGCCCGGCGCGATCGCGCCGAGCCCGATCGCGCTCGCGGCATTGTCGCCGGCGCCTCCGGCGACAACGACGTCCTTCGCCATGCCCCAGCGCTGCGTGAATTCCGGCGCGAGCATCGCGCTGACCGCGCTGCCCTCGACGAGGCGCGGCATGTGATGAAGATCGAGCCCGGTGGCATGCAGCAACAGCGGCGACCAGCGGCGCAGACCGACATCGAGCCACAGCGTGCCGGCCGCATCCGACATATCCTCGATCATCTCGCCGGTCAGGCGATAGCGTACATAGGCCTTGGGCAGCAGCACCTTTGCGACGCGCGCGAAGGTCTTTGGCTCATGCCGCGCGAGCCACAACAGCTTCGGCGCGGTGAAACCGGGCATCGCGAGATTGCCGGCAATCGCATGCAGCGACGGGCACCGCTGCTCCAGCACGGCGCATTCGGCCTGCGAGCGGCCGTCGTTCCAGAGGATCGCCGGACGCAGCGGCCGTCCATCCTCGTCGAGCAACGTCGCGCCATGCATCTGGCCCGACAGGCCGATGCCGCGGATCCGCGTGACCTCGCGTGGATGGCGGGCGGCGAGATCGTCGACCGCACCGATGGCAGCATCGACCCAGGAATCGGGATCCTGCTCGGACCACAACGGCGCCGGATGCGACAGCGCAAGCTCGCGCGCCGCCGTCGCGAGGATCGCGCCGGCTTCGCTCACGAGCACCGCTTTCACGCCGGACGTGCCGATGTCCAGTCCGAGATACAAATCGTCCTCCTCTTTGCCCTTTTGCGAGGCGCGATCTTGACGTCACGCTCTCCGCCACGGCCGTTCGATATCCACCTGCCGCTAAGGCAGATTGTCCCGCATCACGATGTCGATCCTGATCTTCTCCTGCTCGCGCAAGATCGGCTCGCCGCGGGCGAGTGCGAGCAGCACGCGCACGGCGGCGCGCGCTTCGTGTCCGGGGTTCTGCGAGATCGCGGCATCCATCACGCCCTGCAGCAGCAGCCGGCGGGTCAGCACGGTGACGTCATGACCGACAAACACGACCTTGTCGCGGCCGGCATCGCTCAACGCCTTGTCACTCAAGGCCTTGGCGACGCCCTGGGTGCCGGCGCCGACGTTATAGAGGCCGACGATGTCGGCATGCTTGCCGAGCAGCCGCGCCAGCACCTGTTCGGAACGATCGTCCTCGTCGCGCCCTTCCAGCACCGGCAGCACGCTGAGGCCGGAAAATTCCGACGCCATCACCTGGTTGAAGCCGAAAATGCGCTCGGCATGGTCGCGCAGGCCCTGCGAGCCCGCGACGATCGCAACCTTGCCGGATCTTTGGCCGACCAGCCGTCCGACCAGCGCGCCGGCGGTGCGGCCCGCCGCGATGTTGTCGATGCCGACATAATGGTGGCGGCGCGACGACGGTACGTCGGACACCAGCGTCACCACCTTGGTGCCGGCATCGACGAGATCGTTGATCGCGGCGCGGACGCCCGGATGATCCAGCGCCACCACGGCGACGCCGTCGTACTCGCCCGACAGCACCTCCAATGAGGCCGCGAGCACGGAGGGGTCAAACACGTCGGTCGCGACCATCTCGACGCTGAGCCGGCGGGCCGAGAGCCAGGCGGACATCTCGCCGAGATAGGCCTCGATCTGCTGCATGAACGGGTTCGGCCCCGAGGGCATCACGAAGGCAAAGCGGCGGGCGCGGCCACGGGCGAGCTCGGCGGCGGCGACATGGGGCTGGAACGCGTTGCGCTCAATGGCCGCCTGGACGCGCCGCACCGTGTCCGGCCGCACCCCCGGTCGGTTGTGCAGCACGCGATCGACCGTCGCCAGGCTAACGCCCGCCTCGCGGGCGATGTCCTTCAGCGTCAGCGCGGTCGCGGTGAGGGTCTCGGCCATCGCTGAAGGTTAGCAGAGGTGTTTTGAGGTACGCAACTCATTTTGAGGATCGTCGCCGCAGCGCCTCGAGTTGCGGTTGTAACCACAGAGGTAAACACGCCCCCAGCCCGACCCGCGTCTCGCTCGAACCCTGGACGCGCGGCCGCCACCGCCTTGCCTGGGTCGGCAAGCGGGTCCAGCCGCTCCCGCAGCCGGCCAGAGCGTTGACCGGACCTGTCGGCAGCCATAGGGCCTGCCCTGATCTCACATCTTCCCGTAGGAGGCGCCGCGCCGCGTGATGATGACGTAGCGCGCGTCCTGCCTGGTTTCGTTCTCGAAGATCACCGCGCGCATCACGTCGAAATCCAAGCAGTCGCCTTCGCGCAGGCGCACCGCCTTGGCGTCGATGTGCACGGCGATCGCACCCTCCAGCATCAGCAGTTGCTGGGTAAAGGCGTTGCGGCCCCAGGGGCTGTAGGGCACCCGCCCGCCGGCCGGCAGATCGACGACGATGATCTCGATGCCGCTCGCCGCATCCGTCGGCGAGGCGTGCCGGCGGCGATAGCCGCTGTCGGGGTCACGCCAGTGCGGCTGGTCGGCAAGCCGCACCAGCCGCTCCGGCGGCTTCTCGGCGAGCGCGACGACATCGCTGAGCGACACGTCGAGCGCAGCGCAGAGTCGTCCCAGCAGCGCAGCCGTCGCGCTGCTCTGCGCCCGCTCCACCCGCCCGATCATGGCGCGGCTGACGCCGGAACGCGCGGCGAGCTCGTTCAAGGTCATGCCGGCCTGCGTCCTCAGCGTCTTCAGGCGGCGACCGATCGCACGGTCGAGTTTCTGCTGGTCCATTTTTTCCGGTCTGGGCCTTCATCCGAACATGGCCCGGCACAAGGACCACAAGCCGCCGGGCGAGAGCAGCTTAGGGCGAGTAAGCAGTCAGCGCCGGGAGCGAGGAGCTAAGATATTGGAATCTCATGCACCGCGAATGCGCGCATTGTCAGGTTGTCGAACGGGACATTTCAATCGGGGAAGCTTGGAGCGGGCGAAGGGAATCGAACCCTCGTATGCAGCTTGGGAAGCTGCCGTTCTACCATTGAACTACGCCCGCTTATGCGCGGCTTGCGCGCCCGTCCTGATTAGCCGAGACGGCGCCTCCCGCCAAGCGGTTTGGCGCAGCCAGCCGGCCGGTTATTAACGTCTTGGCAAGATTTTGGGTGCGTCGGATTGTGGCGGTGTTATGATCGCGTGTCTGGGGAGAGACGTGCACTGAGTGGGGCGTGTGCATGGTGGGGCGTGGCTACGCGATATTCGACACGGCGATCGGACGCTGCGGCATCATCTGGAGCGACACCGGCGTGGTGGCCGTGCAGTTGCCGGAGGCGCGGGAGATCGACACCCGCCGCCGCATTTTTGCGATCCATCCCGAGGCGCGCGAGCAGCGCCCTTCCAACAATGCCGAGCTTGCGATCGAGGGCATCGTGAGCCTGCTGCAGGGCAATGATCCCGATTTTTCCGAGGTCAGCCTGGATGCCGGCGGGGTGCCCGGCTTCAACCGCCGCGTCTATGAGTTCGCCTGCTCCATTCCGCGCGGGGAGACGCGGACCTATCACGAGGTCGCCAAGGCGCTGGGGGCTTCAGGCGCGGCACATTCGGTGGCACAGGCTATCGCCAAAAATCCCTACATGCTGATCGTGCCCTGCCACCGGGTACTGGAGGCCGGCAATTACACCGATCGGCTCTCGCCGTATGGCGGGGTGATCTCCAAGCGGCGGCTGCTGGCGTTCGAGGGCGCCCAACCGGTCGCCAGCAAGACGCTGTTCGAGGTGCTGCTCCCCGTTGCTCCGCCGCGCGCGCCTAGCTAGGGCGCGATCATGGTCGCACCCTAGCTTTTTTGGGCATGATCTTATCGGACAACCGCTACACACTTGTCCGGATCATGCCTAGATAGGCGGGATGGACGCGACCACACTGCTGACGTCACAATCGATGATCGTTTCCGAGTTTCGCTGCGACGCGGGACCGGACGACACGCCATTTGCCGAATGCCGCACCGGGCATTCCATTGCCTATGTCCGCTCGGGCAGCTTCGGCTGCCATTGCCGCGCCGGCTTCTTCGATCTGGTGGCGGGCTCGATGCTGGTCGGCGCGCCCGGCGAGGAATACACCTGCACGCATGAGCATGTCAGCGGCGATGTCTGCCTGTCGTTCTTCCTCAGCGCGGACATGGTCGATGCCCTCGGCGGGAGGCGCGAGATCTGGCAGGTCGGTGCTACGCCGCCGCTGCCCGAATTGATGGTGCTGGGCGAGCTCGCCCAGACGGCGGCAGATGGCAACAGCGATATCGGCCTCGACGAAGTCGGCCAGATCCTGGCCGGCCGTTTTATCGACGTCGTTTCGGGCAGGGCGCGCAAGCCGGCCACCCCCACCGCCCGCGACCGCCGCCGCGCGGTCGAGGCCGCGCTGTGGATCGACGACAACTCGCATGCCGAGGTCGATCTCGAACAGGCCGCCAAGCAGGCGGGCCTCAGCCCGTTCCATTTCCTGCGGCTGTTCTCGAGCGTGCTCGGCGTCACCCCGCATCAATATCTGTTGCGCTCGCGGCTGCGGCACGCCGCGCGGCTGCTCACCGATGACGACATCGCGGTCACTGATGTCGCCTACGACGTCGGCTTCGGCGATCTCTCCAACTTCGTCCGCACCTTCCACCGCGCTGCCGGCGTATCGCCGACCAAGTTCCGCCAGGCCTCGCGCGGGGAGCGCAGAATCTTCGCTGAACGCCTCGTCCTCAACTGAGACAGGTCGGCGGAATGGCGGGGTAATAGTCTGTTGACCAGACGGGCGCGTCGTACTGGGCTTACGGCACGCCGCGCGATATTACAACCAAAGAGCGAATCAACGCTCTTTGAGTGCGGCGACCCGGCAGATGAACAGTGCCCCGAGTGACGTGATTGCGGCCACACTGATCGCGCTTGCCGTCGGCCTCGCTTTCATCGCCGGCTGTGCCGTCTATTATGGCCGCCAGATCACCTCGCGCAGGATTCCGATGCAATGGGGCACCGACGGTCAGCCGGCCTGGTTTGCACCACGCCTCATCGGGCTCTGGTTCAGCTTCGGCGTCACGGCCGCCCTCTCCGCGTTTCTGCTCGTGCTCGCCCTTCATGACCCGCAGAAGCTCACGGCCCTGATCGTCGCAACGGTCAGCGTGATCGGAACGAACATGTGGGTTCACGTCTATCACCTGAAACGGGTGATCCGGTGGCAGTCGGAGGTGCCGGCGAGCTAAAGCGCGATGCGATGAGGATGAATCGTCATCGCGCTTTAGGTTGTTGTTTGAGCATGACTTTTCGGAAAACCGCTGCGCACTTTTCCGGATCATGCTTTAGCCGGCTACCGAGCGCAAGATTCTCCAAGAGTCGCCCGCCTCACCCCGACTAGGGTTGTCTCCGGCGCGCGCCATTTTCGGCGCGCTTTGCAAATGGAGACGATCATGTACGACCACATCGGACTTCGCGTTGCCGATCTCGACGCCGCCACGCGCTTCTATACCGCGGTGCTGGCGCCGCTCGGTTACGTCCTGTGCTCCAGCGGCGACGGCTATGCCGGCTTCGGGCCGAAGGGCGAGCCGGCGCTGTGGCTGCACCTGAACAAGGGCCGTAAGGCTGACGGCGCACACATTGCGTTCCGCGCCGGGAATCATGACGCGGTCAAGGCGTTCCACAGCGAAGGCCTGAAGAGCGGCGGCCGCGACAATGGCGGCGCCGGGCCGCGCAAGGATTACAGCCCGACCTATTACGCGGCGTTCCTGATCGACCCTGATGGCAACAATGTCGAGGCGGTCTGTGTGTAGAAGCCGCCGCGCACGAGCACTCGTAGGGTGGGCAAAGCGACTTGTCCGACGTAGCTCGAAGAGCGAAGGCGGAAGCGTGCCCACCAACTGTCCCCGTCAATCCAAATGGTGGGCACTGCGCTACGCGCCTTTGCCCACCCTACAAAACTGCTTTTGAGGAAACTCCATGGCCTCCATCCACAACCACATCTCCATCAATGCCCCGGCGCGCGATGTCTGGGATGCGGTGCGCGATTTCGGCGCGCTGCATGAACGACTGGCACCCGGCTTCGTCACCGCCTGCACGCTCGACGGCGATGCGCGTATCGTCACCTTCGCCAACGGCTCGGTGGCGCGCGAGGTGCTGGTCGATTGCGACGACGCGCGGCAGCGCCTCGTCTATGCCATCAACAACGAGCGGCTGAGGCACTACAGCGCGTCGGTGCAGGTGATCGCCGACGGCGAGCGGAGAAGCCGCCTGGTGTGGATCATCGACATGCTGCCGAACGAGCTTGCAGCCTACGTCCAGGGCCAGACCAAGGACGCCGTCGTTGCGATACATCAAGCGTTTCCGCCCGCTGCAGCCTAGCGGCGGTCCGCGCGGCTCTGTGAGTTTTCTCACAGAGCTCCGCCCTCGCCAGCCGTAACCATCGCGGCGTGCGTCCTGTTGGCTCCACTCTCCCGGCGGCGCCACGCACGCGAGGAGCATGTCATGCGAGGTGCGGACAAGGTGATTTGCCAGGCGGCCGCCGTGCTGCTGCTGTTTTCCGTCGCGAGCTCGCCGGCGAAGGCGCAGTTCTTCGGCGGCGGAGGTGCCGGCGGCGAGGACATGATGACCCAGATGGCCCCGATGCTGGAGATGATGAAGGCGAAGATGGGCAAGCGCCGCTTCGCCATGATGATGCAGACCATGGGCCCAATGATGAGCCGCATGATGGAGAATGGCGGCGGAGGGCTTGGTGGCATGATGGGCGGCGGCGGCCTCGGTGGCCTCGGCGGCGGCAATCTCGGCGGCGGCTTCGGCGCACCCAATTACGGCGGCTACACCCCGATGGCTGGCGGCACCATGCCGGCCGGTTATGGCGGCGTTGGTGGCGGCGACATCATGGGCATGCTCGGCGGCGCCGGAGGCGGCGACATGATGGCGATGATCCCGCAATTGATGCGGCTCGCCAATGTCGGCGGCGGCGGCCATCGCCGCCACAAACATCGCTAGTCGGCAGCGCCCGAGAGAGCCGGCTTGATCGCAGCCTTGCTCGCGCGCGGTCCCCAGCGCGTCAGCACCACGCTGGAGAATGAGAGCAGGCCGAGCACGACCATCGAGCTTGCGGCCAGCCAGAAAAAGCTCTGTGCGGTCGCCTCGTGGGTCGACAGCCACCAGCCCGCCGCCGAGATGTAGATCAGTCGCGCCGTCTGCGCCAGCACCGGACCGATCACCTTGGCCGCGCCTTGCGACGAGAAATACATCGTCGTGGCAATGCCGAAAAAGGCGTAGAACGGTCCGACCGTCGAGAGATATTGATGGCTCGCCGCGCGCACGGCCGCGCCGTCGGTGAAGATGTTGATCCAGAGATCGGGGAACATCGCAACGACGCATGCCGGCGCGCCGACGGCCACGAAGGCGGCAGCACTGGCGATCCAGGCGACGCGCCGCGCACGCGCGATGTTGCCTGCGCCGATTGCCATGCCCACCATCGGCACGCAGGCGATACCGAACGAGAACGCGATCGAGGTCAGCAAAAATTCCAGCCGCGCGCCGATGCCGTAGCCGGCGAGGATCGTGGTGCCGAATGTTGCCAGCATGTGGGTGAAGATCGAGATCGTCAGCACCGATTGCAGCGGCGAGAAGCAGGCGATCGCGCCGACCTTCAGGATGTCGAAAAACATCGCCCACTGGATGCGCAGGCCGCGCAGCTTCGGTGTAACCCGGGCGCGGCCGGAGAACAGGTACCAGCCCATGATGCAGATATTCATGGAATAGGCGATCAGCGCGCCGGCCGCGACGCCGCGCATGCCGAACTGCGGCACCGGCCCGAGCCCGAGGCCGAGCGTGCCGCCGAGCACGATCTGCCAGGCCGCCGAGTTGAGGATCAGGAACGACGGCAGCTTCATGTTGCCGGTGCCACGCAGCACGCCGGCCATGGTGTTGAGCAGCCAGGGCAGCACGGCGCCGCCGAAAAATACCTGCGTGTAGGCGACCGCATGAGTCAGCACATCGCCGCGGCCGCCGAGCATCTCGAGCACTTTGGGCCCGAAGATCAGCATGCCCAGCATGAAGACGAGACCGAAGCTGATGCCGATCAGGATCGCATGCATGGCAAGCGTGCCGGCACGCTCGCGATCGCCGGCACCGAGCGCGCGTGCAATGGCGGACGCGACCGCACCGCCCATGGCGCCGCCCGACATCGTCATGGTCAGAATGATTGTCGGAAACACCAGCGCCATCGCCGCCAATGCCTCGACGCCGAGCCGGCCGATATAGGAGGTCTCCGCGATTACCGTACAGGTGCCGGCCGAGAGCGCGATCACGTTGGGCCAAGCGAGGGAGAGCAGCGTGCGCAGAATCGGCCCGTCTACAAGCGCGCTTCGCACCGGCCGCGGGGGCGGCGGCAGCGGACGCTCTTGCTCATCGACCGGGATTTCGGCGATGTCGGACATGTCCTCTCCGGGGCACGGGGCGCCATTCGCGGCGCGGCAATGCGTAGCTGTGCCAATTATTTTCTTCGCGCAGAAGGCGCGGCGAGAGGCTTGTTAGCACGGCCCGCCGCGATTTCTCCTGCGCCAGCTGCAGGCGTGCCCTGCGGCAGCGCATTTCAGCCCGTGAAATTGCGGCTGTTGTTCTCCCTCTCCCCGCACGCGGGGAGAGGCGAAGCGCGCGGCGGCGCCATCGCCTATTCCACGGTCCAGACCAGCGGCGGACGGCCGCCAGCAGCAGTGCGCATGTGGACGCCGATGTGCCGCCCGCATCCCGCAGCCAGGCCTTCGAACAATCCCTCCAGGACCTTGGCGCAGGCGCCGTGATAGTCGGCAACGTCGTCCATCAGCTTCCAGCTCTGCTGGCGGATTTCGAACGTGCCTTCGGATTGCGAGGTCTCGGCCCTGTCATCCTGCGCCGCGAACAGCCCGTTCAGGAACGACGCGAATTCGTTTGCCCCGCCGCGGCTCATCGCCAGCGCGGCGGCGACTTCGTCGAAATATTGCATGCCGATCAGCTTGCCGGTGAGGTGCAGCAGATAGCCGGCATCTTCCGGGCCAAACAGCTGCACCATCACGGGCGCCGCCGTGCGCACATATTCCATCGCGTAATTGCGATAGGCTTTTTCGAGGCGCGGTTTCGGCCAGCTCGCAACCGGCAAGGCCGGCGCAGTCTTCGCATCGAACAGCGGCGCTTCGAGGTGGCGCGCGAACACCAGGCGCTGATCAAGTTCTAGCGGATGATCGTATTGGCAATAATAGCCTTCCAGCCCATCCTGGCCGTCGACGCTCTGCTTGGTGCAGACGAAGCCGAGCCTGAGATCGCCGAGCGCAACGCCATTATTGGCGTGCCATCCCCGCAGCATCGCGCGGGAGACCTCGCCCGGCACGCCGCAGATCGCCGTGCCTTTCCAGATCCAGCGCGGCGGCGGATAGCGGATCCAGGCCTTGGCGTCGCTCTCATACATGTATTCGACGTGCACGCCGCCGATCCAGTTGGAGAGATAGTGATATTGCGCGGCCGCCACCGCCGGCGGCAGATGATCGATCCCGAGCTTCCTAAGCCCCGGCAGGAAGCGCTCCTGCTGCTGGCGGCGGAATACGCGGAAGACGAACTCCGCTGCATCCGCAGTGCCGCGCCGCGTGACGACGGTGAGGATGAGGCCGGTGAAATAGGCGTGGTAGAGGTCGGCGACCGCCCGCCAGCGCTTCCATTGGGCTTCCTGCGCTGCGTCAGCTGCGGCGGTCATTCGTTTCGCTCCCGATCGTTGTTGCGATCGAGTGTGTCACCGCGCCTTCCGGCAGGCAACATGACGCCCGTGCAGAGCGCCCTGCGCGGCCACCCGCCAATTCCGCATCACGAAGTTTGCTGCGGTGGCGTCTTGGCCGCGCGCTCTCGCTCGACCCGTTCGGTGACATCGCGCGCCATCGCGACCGATCCCAGGACGGTGCCGCCGGAATCCCGCACCAGTGCGAACGTCATCTCGATGTAGAGCTTGCGCCCGCTCTTGTGCAGCGCGCGGGTCAGTGTCGGCCTGCCCGCAAGCTTCATGCTGCCGCTGGCCAGCGCAGCTTCAAAGCCCTTCCAGTGCGCGGCGCGCAGATGCTCGGGAATGATCAGGTCGAGATTCTGGCCGAGCGCTTCCGTCGCGGAGAAGCCGAACAGCGCCGCCGCTGCACGGTTCCACCGCATGATCGTGCCGGAGCGATCCGAATAGATCAGCGCATCCGCGACGTCGTTGAGGATGTTTGCGTCGAGCTGGGATTGATCGGTCATGTCACCACCTCGTGTGGACTGTAGCCCGGATGGAGCGAAGCGTAATCCGGGATCGTGCCACAAGCGAGGGTGTCCCGGATTGCGCTTCGCTCCATCCGGGCTACGGAATTACACCCGAAAATGCTTGCTCAGCTTCAGGCCCTGGGCCTGATAGTTGGAGCCGATGCGCTGGCCGTACATCGCGTCGGGACGGGCCAGCATCTTCTCGTAGACGAGGCGGCCGACGATCTGGCCGTGCTCGAGGATGAACGGCACTTCGCGCGAACGCACTTCCAGCACGGCGCGCGATCCCAACCCGCCCGCGCCGGCATAGCCGAAGCCGGGATCGAAGAATCCGGCATAATGCACGCGGAATTCACCGACCAGCGGGTCGAACGGCACCATCTCCGCGGCGTAGTCGGGCGGCACCTGCACGGCTTCCTTCGACGCCAGGATGTAGAACTCGCCGGGATCGAGGATCAGGCTGCCGTCGGGGCGGGCCGAGATCGGCTCCCAGAAATCTTCCACCGCGTATCCGGAGCGACGATCAACGTCGACGACGCCGGTGTGACGCTTGGCGCGGTAGCCGACGAAGCCGTTTGCCTTCTCGCCGGAGAGATCGACGGAGACGGCGACGCCGCCCGAGAGATCAGCATCGTCGATGTCGACGAGGCGCTCGGCGGCATGCAAGCCATCGAGCTCGTCCGCGTTGAGGATGGCGTCACCGGTGCGGAAGCGCACCTGCGACAGACGCGAGCCCTCGCTGACCAGCACCGGAAACGTCTTCGGGCTGATCTCGGCATAGAGCGGGCCGTGATAGCCGGCGCCGATCATGTCGAAGCGGCGGGTGCCATCGGCGATGACGCGGGTGAAGACGTCGAGCCGGCCGGTCGAGCTCTTCGGGTTCGCCGCCGCGACGATCTCCGGCGGCAGCGCGAGGCTCTCCAGCAGCGGCACGATGTAGACGCAGTTGGTCTCCAGCACGGCGCCGTCGGCGAGGCTGAACTCGTGCAGCTTCAATTCGTCGATGCGCTCGGCGACGGTGGCGCCGGGACCGGGCAGGAAGCTGGCGCGGACGCGATAGGCGATGTCGCCGAGACGCAGATCGAGGCTCGCCGGCTGGATCTGGCTCTCGACGAAGTCATAGGCGGGCAGGATGAGCCCCGCCGCCGCCATCGCCGCGATCATGCGGTCGGGCAGGATACCATTGGCGTCGGGCGCGACCGTGAACGTCAACCGGGGGTCCTCATGGGGTCAGATGCATCCGGACATGCCGGAAATACAAGTCTTTTACGGCTATCCGATGGACGCCTTGACGGAAAGGGCATTGCGGAATATGAGCATCACTTATCCCGTGGTGATTTGAGCCGGCCGGCTTGCAGCCACGTTAAATAAGTCGCTAAACAGGCCGGGGACCTCTGTGATCCCGGCCCGTGGATATATCCAGGCCGGTTTTTTTGTGACCGTTTTCGACGAGACGGTCATGTCGGAGGTACCTATGTCGAAGTCGACCACCAACTACCGTCCCGAAACCCGCCTGGTCCATTCCGGCACCCTGCGCTCGCAATATGGCGAGACGTCGGAGGCGCTGTTCCTGACCCAGGGCTACGTCTACAACAGCGCCGAGGAATGCGAGGCGCGGTTCAAGGGCGAGGATCCCGGCTTCATCTATTCGCGCTACTCCAATCCCACCATCGCGATGTTCGAGCGCCGCATGATCGAGCTCGAGGGTGCCGAAGCCGCGCGCTCGGCGGCGACCGGCATGGCCGCGGTGACGACGGCGATCCTGGCGCCACTGAAGGCCGGCGACCACGTCGTGGCCTCGCGCGCCCTGTTCGGCTCGTGCCTCTACGTCGTCCAGGACCTGCTGCCGCGCTACGGCATCGAGAGCACGCTGGTCGACGGAGCCAATCTCGATGAATGGCAACGCGCGGTGAAGCCCAACACCAAGACGTTCTTCCTGGAGAGCCCGACCAACCCGACGCTGGACGTGCTCGACATTCCCGGGATTGCCGAGATCGCGCACAAGGGCGGCGCGCGACTCGTCGTCGACAACGTGTTCGCGACCCCGATCTGGCAGAGCCCGCTCGCGCTCGGGGCCGACGTCGTGGTCTATTCCGCGACCAAGCATATCGACGGCCAGGGGCGCTGCCTCGGCGGCATCATCCTGTCGTCGGAAGCCTTCATCGCCGAGCACATCCACAATTTCATGCGCCAGACCGGCCCGTCGATCTCGCCGTTCAACGCCTGGGTCCTGCTCAAGGGCCTGGAGACGCTGGGCGTGCGCGTGCGCGCGCAGACCGAAACGGCCGCGCGCATCGCCGACGTGCTGGCGAGCCATCCGAAGATCTCGCGACTGGTTTTCCCGGGCCGCGCCGATCATCCGCAGGCAGCGCTGGTGAAAAAGCAGATGCGCGGCGGCTCGACGCTGGTCGGCTTCGAGGTGAAGGGCGGCAAGGCCGCGGCGTTCCGCGTGCTCAATGAATTGAAGCTGGCGAAGATCTCCAACAATCTCGGCGACGCCAAGAGCCTCGTCACGCATCCGGCGACCACGACGCATCAGCGTCTGAAGCCGGAGGACCGCGCCGCGCTCGGCATCAGCGAAGGGTTCATCCGCTTCTCGGCGGGGCTCGAGCATGCCGACGACCTGATCGAGGATCTGACTGCGGCGCTGGAGAAGGCGTGAGGCGAAGCGAGATCTCGTAGGGTGGGCAAAGCGAAGCGTGCCCACGTCTTCTTCCTTCGTATCACTGAGCGATGGTGGGCACGGCGCTTTGCGCCTTTGCCCACCCTACGGCAGCGCGCCTACATCGGCCGATACGTTCTTACGTCCGCGGGCACGTTCACGCCCAGCTTGATCTGCCCCACCGAGCGGATGATGTCGTCGCCGAGCAGCTGGGCGAAGCAGGCATAGCCCCAATCGTTCATGTGCAGACCGTCGGCGATGACGAAGCTCTCGACCGGAATCGACTGGTTCTCGTGCCAGTCGCGCATCACCTCGAAGCGCGGGAAGATGCCGACGTGACGAAGCTCGGCGACCTTGCCGAGCAGCTTCACCATCTTGCCGGCGCTTTCGCCGCGCTGGTTGACGGCCGGCGAATATTGCGGATCGACCAGCACGATGTCGGCGCCGCCGGCGGCCTGGATGCGGCTGATGCCGTCCTCGACCAGTTTGGCGGTGTCGCCGGGATCGAGATTGCGCAGCACCGCGTTGGTGCCGACCTGCCAGATCACGAGATCCGGATGCACGTCGATCACCTGGGTCTGGAGGCGCTTCATCATCTCGGGCGCATCCTCGCCGCCGACGCCGGCATTGACGACGGTGATGTCGGCGGTCGGATAGTGTCGGCGCAGCTGGGCGGCGAGACGGTTCGGATAGTTGAACTCCGGCGAGCTCGCGCCGAATCCTGCGGTCGACGACGAGCCGAACGCGACGATGAGGACGGGCTGGCCGGCGACGAGCTTGCCCGCGACATGCGGCAGCGAGCCCATCGCCTTCGAGCCGCCCTTCGGCGGCAGGCAGGGCACGCGGTTGAAGACGTCGCCGGCGGATTTGGCGACCTGCTTCACCTTGTCGATGGCGCGCGCGGTGATGCCGCGCTGCTCGGGCGAGGTCACGGCAACGGTGGTCTGGGACGGCGAAGCGGGAGCGGGATCAGCCGACTGCGCCGGTGCTTGTGTCGCCTGCGCGGCTTGGGTCTGCGCATGGGACCGCGGGGCCGGCGCCAGCAACAACAGCACTGCTGCTGCAGGCGCGGCCAGCCATGCCGTCAGGCAAAAAGGGCGGAGAGAACTCATTAACACTAGACCTCAATTTTGCTGCTGGGCCGGCTCCAGATGGGCTGCGTCGATCACGAACTGTGCCAACGCCCGGCCAAGGCAATCATGAACCTGCTTCGCCAATTCGGGCCCGCGGGACGGGCTGAACAGGTCGAACTGACCCTGATCATTCCACTGCCGCATGATCGTGAAACGATCGAACAGCGGAATATCATGCTCCTGCGCCACGACGCGCATATTATCGAGAAACGGTTGGGCCGAGATCATCGTTTCGGTACGCGGGCTGTACTGCAAATTCATCAAGACGACGTCGGCCCCTGCCTTTTGCAACGCAACAACCCCCTCGGTGACGGCGCTGCGAAATTCGTCGGGATCGATGGATCGGATGGCATCCACGGTCCCGGTCTGCCAGACGACCAAAGTAGGCGTTTTTGCTTCCATCAACTTAACGAAGGTCGAGGCGGCCTCCTCCGCCGTTCGCTTGCTCTGTATTTCTACGGAGACGTGCACCGCTTCCGACGGCGGCAGCTTTTCCTTCAGAATCGCTTCCATACGCGCCGGATAGGAGCTGCCCTCCGAGGATGGAATCGTGGTCGAACGGCTGCCGACGACCAGGATTTCGAGCGGCTTGCCGGCCTTGACGGCCTCGGCGACCTTGGGAAGCTGGCTTTCGCTGGTAAGCAGATAAGACGGCAATTCGCACGCCGCGGGCGCGGTGGCAGCGCCAGACGCAGCATCGCCCGCGCGCGCCACAGGCGCGGCGAGGCTACCGCATAGCAGGACCAGGCTCAGGAGAACCTTCGCCTTCATCAGCCCCCTCCCGCCAGATCGGCGTTGCCGACGGCGTTTTTGGTTTTCGCACCGCTCTTGTCAGCCACGCGCTTGTACCACGAAATCACCCAGGCCACGCCCCACATGATCAGGACCCCGGAGAGACTAATCAGCGCATGCATGGCTGCGCCGCCGGAGACTTCGGCGAGAATGAAATGCCCGGCGAAGGCCAGGAAGACGCCGAGGCAGAAGATCTCGAGAGAATGCTGGCCACATAGAATCAATGGTCGTAGCCAGCGCGATTTCAAGCCCGGCCAATCCCGGGGTAGGAAGCGTACGGTGAGCGCGGCCAGCGCCAGGAAATGCGTGAAGCGCAGCACGTCGAGATCGGTCTTGTCGATCGGATACATCCACTTCTCGACCCGCTTCGGCATGAATTGGGAGAGCTGCGGCACGTACCAGGTCAGCGTCACGTAGAACGCCGCGGCGAGGTATGCGATCGCGATCCACATTGTCACGGGCGAAGCCAGGATACGCGACATCCGTCGCGCACCTCCGAGCGCGCACCATGCACCGAAGACGAACAGCAATTGCCAGGCGAAGGGATTGAAGGCCCAGAAGCCGTTAGGATAGGCCGACAGGTAAAGATCGTATTCCCAGGTGACCGCGTAGAGCGCGACCGAGAGGCCGAGCGTGACGTCGGGACGCCATTTCATCGACCACAGGATCAGCGGCAGCGCCAGCATCAGCACGATGTAGAGCGGCAGCACGTCCATATTGACGGGGCGGAAACGCAGCAACAGCGCCTGCACGATGGTGACGTCGGGCTGCTTGAGGAAATCCATGATGCCCATCTCTTCGGTGTAGAGCGGGTTCTCGAACCTGGTCGCGACATAGGAGATTTCGGCGAGGAAGATCGTGAACAGGAAGACGTGGGCGACGTAGATCTGCCAGACCCGGCGCAGGATGCGCGCGGTGGCGATGACGACGCCACTCTCCAGCATCGCCCTTCCGTAGACGAAGGCGGCGGTGTAGCCGGAGATGAAGATGAAGATCTCGGTGGCGTCGCTGAAGCCGTAATTGCGGATCGTGAACCAGGTCAGCAGGCTCGGCGGCAGATGGTCGATGAAGATCAGCCACAGCGCCAGCCCGCGAAACAGGTCGAGCCGGAGCTCGCGCTCGCCGATGGCAGGCAGCGTGATGGCCGGCGCGGTCGCGCGCGGCTTCGCCCCCGCGGGCTTGCTGTCCCCAGGCGTGCAATCTACAGGCTTACTGTCTACAGGCTTGGCGTCTGCAGGCTTGGCGGTTCCCGCGATCGTCGATCCCGTCACATGGTCGGCAATGGTCATCGGGGCCTAGAAACCCTTCCGCAAATCGCGACGTTGAGGAGTGTACCGGTCCGGTCGTCATCTCGCAAAGCCGCCGGATCACGTCCGGGTGTCATTCCCTTCGAATTCTGGCGGGACGATGTCGCCAAAGCCGACTCCGGCGTTTGGTTCCAGCGCCGGATTTCGGTATGATAGCAACCATGTACCGCGCCGTGACCCGCCAGATCGAAGTGACCGTCGAGCCGAACTTTGTTCCGGAGCAGTCGTCGGCCGACCGCTCCCGTTACTTCTGGTCCTACACCATCGTCATCGTCAATTCGGGCGAGGAGACCGTGCAGCTCAAGACGCGGCACTGGATCATCACCGACGCCTCCGGGCGCCAGCAGGAGGTGAAGGGCGAGGGCGTGGTCGGCGAGCAGCCGATCCTGGCCCCCGGCGAGCGCTTCGAATACACCTCCGGCGTCCCGCTCTCGACCGCCTCCGGCTTCATGACCGGCCGCTACCAGATGGTCACCGAAAGCGGCGAGCGCTTCGAGATCGACGTGCCGGCGTTTTCACTGGATAGCCCGGACAATAAGAGGGTGTTGAATTAGGGCCTCGCTCTCGTGTCCCGGACGCGCTGCGGCACGTAGTGACGCTGCGCAGAGCCGGGACAAAGGGGCGCCACGGCACGCGGCGAGATGGGCCCGGGCTCTGCAGCGCATCACTTCGTGCTGCGCAGCGTCCGGGGCACGAGATCGGAGAGGGCGCATGCATTGCGATGCTCCGATGCAGATCCCAGCGGCGCTGCCGTAGGGTGGGCAAAGGCGCATAGCGCCGTGCCCACGATCTCTTTCCATCAACAACAGGGCGTGGGCACGCTGCGCTTTGCCCACCCTACGAGATCGAGATTGTGGCACGCAGCTCAGCTCACGGACATGCCTTCTCGGCCTCGCGGCGCATTCGCCCGAGCTTTGCTTGATCTCGCTACCCTCTCATCCAAGAGGGCGCAGGGAAGGCCGGGTGCCGGCTGGCACCCGCGGTCCGCTGCGCGAAAAGCACGCGCAGAAAGAACCGCACAGCAGCATACAGGTGTCGCCGATCACTCGGCCTCCCTGCGCGATGGTTGGACGGCTTATGCCGTGATCTCCCGGGAGCCGACCATTCCCTCTGGCCTCCCTCGCCGTTCGAATTGACGATGCCGTCCGCCCGGTTGGGCTCGCGCGCATCTTCGAAAGGCTTGACCGTAGCAACGACGGCCAGGACCACACGGTTTTGCCGTACGCGCATTCGCTGGTCACCACATTATCTCCCGGCCTTGTCGACGTTGCCGAAAGAATGTGGCGAGACGAACTGAACAGCGCCGCTCATCTACACGCGGTTACGGGCTCACAGGGACTACCCGCCCTGCCCGCACCTCTCGTGCCGACGCTGCCGCGTCCACCGCAAGCCCGGCTCGCGACAGTGACGACCACATAGTCGCCCCTCTTGGGTGAGCCGGGATGG
>NZ_KB902798.1:0-86596 GCF_000379585.1 Bradyrhizobium sp. WSM2793
GAGAGATAAGGCGAAAGTTGAGGCCTGCGTCGGAATCATCGAGCGCTGGCTGCTGGGGCGGCTGCGCAACCGAACCTTTTACAGCCTGGCCGAACTCAACGGTGCGATCGCTGAGTGGCTGGCCAAGCTCAATGACGGACGGGTGCTGCGCCAGTATGGTCGCACACGGCGCCAGCTGTTCGAGGAAATTGACGCGCCGAATCTTAAGCCGCTTCCCGGCGAGCCGTGGGTCCATGCCGAATGGCGCCGATGCCGGGTCGGGCTCGACTATCANGTCGAGATCGAACGACACTACTACTCGGTGCCCCTACCGCTTCGCCCGTCGCGAGGTAGAAGCGCGGATCTGTGCGCGAACGATTGAAATCTTCCTGGGGGGCGAGCGTATCGCCGCGCACATGCGCGGCAGCGGCAACGGNCGGCACACGACGATCAGCGCCCACATGCCTTCCAGCCATCGGCGCTATGGCGAGTGGACGCCGGCAAAGATCCGCAGCGAGGCAAGCCGGATCGGCCCGATGCTGCGCCTGCTGATTGCGACGCCAATGCCCGGCATCATCTGCTCGAAATCCTTGAGGACCGCTACGGCCGTCGATCAACACTCGTCACCAGCCAGCTTCCAATTGCCAAATGGCATGAGCTCATAAATGACCCAACCTACGCTGATGCCATACTTGATCGGTTGCTTCACAATGCTCACAGGCTCGAACTGAACGGTGACTCCATGCGTCGCNCGCCGGTTCTTCCTCGNCCTTGATTACATCGNCGGCCCGATGAAGANCGGGACTGCAGCCCGCGAAGCTGACCGGCCGCTACGGCACTGTTGGGGGTGCGCGTCCAGTCAGCTTCGCTCCATCGAGTGACNNCAGACGTGATCTCTTCGGCCGCCGCTTGACCACGGGCTNCCGATAGTGCCAATTGCCTTTAACGATCGGGAGCTTCACATGCGCGCGATCAGATTGGAATGCTGCGCGGCATCAGATTGGAATAGCTGCGCGCGATCATCGGAATCCGCAAATGAGAAGCGCGGCGGCCACGAAATGCGCCGGAGCGCCCCAAGTCGCTGGATTTTCACACGGCCTGGGCCAATTCCGAAGCGCGTTTAGCTGGGAGCGGCACCCAATGCCGTCAAGTTTGCGTGTAATCACTCATCCAGTTCGGCGATGGACTTCTGCACTAAACCCAGAAATTAGCCTGATGTTGGCGCAACCAGGCTGTAGTTGGCTGACTTTCTTCTTCGCGGCGCGGTAACTTTCATCTATGGACGGCGCTAGGCCGACCGATCAGATGAAAGCTCAAAGCAAATGCGTTTTACGCGGCGTCTGGCGCTTGGCGACGCGGTTATCGATCTGCCGTCGCCAAGCTAAACTCTCCTGCGCCGAATGAGAGAGACGGTAGCGGATCCGCGGCACGCTCCAGCACTTCTGTTTTAGCGGTCTATTGCCCAGATTCGGCCACCTTCCCGGCCCAATCCCATCCAACTCGCGAGCGGGTTGGAGCTGCACTGGCCCAGCAAAATATGGTGGGTTGTCCTTTTTGGCTTTTGCTTCGGTGAAGATCGACCCATCGACGGCCGTATACGAGGACGCGGCCGCCCTGCCGTACCCAATCGAGAGTGGCTATCGCCAGCCAGGATCAAATCGATGACGCGCTGTACCGCCGCAATCACGGCTGAAGTTTGAATGCCATGCGCCCGGTGCGCCGACGGAGGCATTCGGCGGCGGCTTCGGGCTCACAAGCATTGCCGCAAATTCGTCGGCTCGGCGGTGTGTGCGCTCTCTCCGGCATGAGGGATCCTGCTCCGGCCATCCGGTAGAAACAATCCAGCATCTGCCGTCACGGTGGTCGAAGCTGACGACTACGTCGTAGAAATGCAGAATAGATTGGGGCAGACGCTGACCGGGAATCGCCGGTGCCGGCAATCGCTCCAATGTCCTGTTCAGATCGTAAGCAAGGAAGCCGGCCGCGCCTCCCTGGAACGGCGGGAGATCGGGGCGATGCTCTTGCGGATACTTGGCGAGAAGGCTGCGAAGAACTCTCCATGGATCTCCCTCGATAGCCTCTCTGTTGCAACTCGCCTGTCCGTCCGCGACCATATAGCTGCTGAACGGATCGCAGGTCAGATATGAGTAGCGTCCGAGCAACTCATGCCGTGCTGCGCTATCGAGAAACGTGAGGTGAGGTCGATGCGCGAGAGCTCGCATTGCTGTGACAGGCTCAATCCACTGCAGCTCGCGGACGTGCATCGGCTGTCGGCCACCGAGCACTGGCGCGCCAGTAGACCCGGTCATATCGTGATCCCGACCGCAACGAGAGCGACGCTCGTCAGGATCCGCACGTTTGTGAAATCGATTCTCAGTTTCAGCCTCGCCATTGGTCTCGATGCGTCGAGCAAGCTGGCCTATAGTTGCCGTTCAGCCAAAACGCGCATCTGTCGATACATTGTAGTCGGCCGCAAAGCGCAGCTCCCGGAGTGGTCGCACCCGCCTGACCGTTTCCTGGTATAGATCATGCGCTTTGTAAGCTGCGAGCTCCATCTCGTTGTCGAACTCACCATAGACCACAACGTCGATGTCGTTGCCGAGCTGGTCTGTCTTGCGGTTGCGAGCAATCTCGAGCCGGCGTGCATGTGGGGTTGTGGTGAGAACCGATAGCCCTCTCACTTCTGGTCAGTAAGGACAAGGCGCTCAATCGTTTGAATATGGCGCGCGAGCAAGTTGCAAGCTTGTTCAATATTGCGCGCTCGCAGCGCTTGCAGAATTAGCCGGTGATCCTGATTGGACCGCGGTCGCCAGCCTGCACTGCGTGCCATCACGAACACCAATCGAGAATTGGCAAGCTGTAGTCCGTCGAGGCTGGCGAGCAGGTGCGGCATCGCGCAGGGCGCCACGAGCGCGTGATGAAACGCGCGGTTGGCCATCTCAAAGTCCTGAACCGTCTGCGCATTATCTCCTTCAATCAGGGCGAGCTCGATCCGTGCCAAATGGGCTGATGTAAGCTTTGGCGCCGCATTACGCAACGCGACCACTTCGAGCGCGGCGCGCATCTCGGCGATCTCCTTCACTGAATTGGTATCGAGTGGGGCAACCCGCACGCCACGGCGAGGCACAGCGACGACAAGATGTTGAGCCTCCAGTTGTCGAAAGGCCTCCCGCACTGGGACATGGCTCGAATTGAATTCTCGCGCGACATGATCCTGTCGGAGCGGGGCCTCTGGCTCGAGTTCGCCGCTGATGATGCGCTCGCCGATTGAGTCCGCAATCCGTCCCGCCACCGTCGTTTCGTTGCAGGTAATCATAGATTATCTATCATCCGTGCTTGCATCTGTAGGTGGCCACATGATAATGGCCGCCGAGTTCGGTAAAGAAGCGGGCTTCTTCTTGCAGTATTCCTACATTCACAGCCTAATTTTCGCAAACTATTAGCGCTAACCCTGATTTACACTTCTGCTCCGGATCGTCCTATAGATAATCATGGTTATTATCTATGGCTCGGCGTGAAAGCAAGTTTTAGGGTGGTTGTGTGGGAGCGGAAGACAACGACAGCAGCAGCAGCAGCGCGCCGGTTCGCAGGGACTGGGAGCTCGCCGAGGCCGAAGCGCTCTATGGCCTACCGTTTGCTGACCTGATGTTTCAGGCGCAGAGCGTTCACCGCGAGAACTTCGATCCAAACCACGTCGAAACCGCAAGCCTGCTCGGCATCAAGACCGGCGGCTGTCCGGAAGATTGCGGCTACTACTCGCAGAGCGCGCATTACGATACCGGCTTGAAAGCCACCCGCCTGATGGATCGCACCGATGTGTTCGCCAGTGCGCAGCGCGCCAAGGACGCCGGCGCGACCCGCTTCTGCATGGCCGCAGCCTGGCGCAGTCCAAAAGATCGCGATCTCGATCAGGTCTGCGACATGATCCGCGCGGTTTAGGGTCTTGGGATGGGCATCTGCGTGACGCTTGGCATGCTGACGCCGAAGCAGGCCGCAAGGCTCGCCGAGGTCGGCCTCGACTTCTACAATCACAACATTGACACCTCGCCGGAGTTCTACGGCAAGATCATAATCACCCGCACCTTGCAGGACCGCGTCGACACGCTTGCACATGTGCGCGAGGCCGGTATCAAGGTCTGCTGTGGCGGCATTATCGGAATGGGCGAGCGCCTCGAAGACCGGCTTGGCATGCTCGTCCTGCTCGCCAATCTCCCCAGTCATCCGGAAAGCGTGCCGATCAACTTGTGGAACGAGGTCAAGGGCGTGCCGATCAATGACATCGCGGAGCGTCCCGATCCGGTCGCGGTCGCGACGACCCGGATCATAATGCCGAAGAGCGCGTGCGGTTGTCCGCCGGACGGCAGTATATGACCGATGAACTGCAGGCGCTGTGCTTCTTGGCCGGCGCAAAATTCAATCTTTATCGGCGACGTGCTCTTGACCACCAAAAACCCGCAGCGCGACCGCGACGCGAAATTGCTCGACCGGCTCGGAATCACATCCGGGCTTACCTGCGTGAAACAGGGCAGCGAGAGCGCTGTGCGCAAAATCTAGCTTAGGTGAGACATGCAGATCACGTTGATGAAAGGCAAAATCCATCGCGCCTCGGTAACCGAAGCCGATCTGCACTATGAGGGCTCAATATCAATCGATAGTACTCTGGTAGAGGCTGCGGGGTTTTTAATCAACGAACGCGTTGAAATCTACAATGTCGAAACTGGAGCGCGGTTTGCCACCTACGTAATCGAAGCGCCCCGGGGTTCAGGCGTCATAGGCCTGAATGGTGCGGCTGCGCGGCTCGCGATGCCCGGAGACAGAGTTATTATCGTTGCATATGCCTCCTATGACGAGGCGGAAGCAAAAACCTTCAGGCCACGCGTTGTGCTGGTTGACCGAGAAAATCGCATCCTACCAGGTTGAAGTGTGTCTGCTTAGCGGCCAAACGGAATTTTTGCGGATCACCACCTCTGGGAGTGAAGAATGCGGCCAATCCATGCTGCCAAACTTGGCAATCATACTGCAGCATTGCATGCTCTGAACGAAGACGGCCGGCTGCGCGGCCTCAAGCCGCGCGCGGGGATTGATTTCGTATCGAACGATTATCTGGCACTCGCGAGCGCGCCACGTATGAAAAAGGCCGTCTCAGCCGCGCTTCACGCCGGCACATCGATCGGAGCCGGTGGGTCTCGGCTTCTGCGCGGCAATTGCGAGGAGCACGAAAGTCTCGAAGCGGAGGCGGCTCAGTTTCTTCGGAGCAGAGACGCGCTTTTCTTTGGCGGCGGCTATGTCGCAAACTTTGCTCTCCTGACAACGCTGCCGCAGCGGGGCGATCTGCTCGTTCTCGATTCTCTTGTGCACGCGAGTGTTCACGAAGGCGCGCGGGCTGGCCGGGCCGACTTTCGGATAGTCGGCCATAACGACCCCCACTCGTTCGAAAAAAACGATTCGCGACTGGCGTGCGAACGGCGGAATCGGCCGCGTTTGGATCGTGGTCGAAAGCATCTACAGCATGGATGGCGATTTCGCACCGCTCAAAGAGGTCATCGCGATTGCGCACCGGTACGATGCGTTTCTGATGGTGGATGAACCTCATGCCACAGGCGTTTACGGCGAGCAGGGTTGAGGGCTCACTGCGCCCTATGAGGGGCGCGAAAATCTGGTCGTCGTTCATGCCTGCGGCAAGGCGCTGGGTGCTGCAGGCGCGCTTGTCACTGCGTCCACCGTGCTGCGCGACTTCTTAGTCAATCGCTGCCGTCCGTTCATCTTCGCCACGGCACCCTCACCGTTGATGGCCGTCGCCGTGCGGGAGGCACCCTTAATCCTGCAGGAGGAGCCCGTGCGTCAGCAGCGTCTGGCCAAGCTGGTCGCGTTCACGCATCGGGAGATCTGTCAGCGCGGTCGGCGAAGTCCTTCGGAGTCGCAGATCATCCCTTATATCGTTGGCGACAATGCGCATGCGATGCGGCTCGCCTCTGCATTGCAGGCTCGCGGCTTCGATATTCGGGGAATCCGGCCGCCAACCATGCCGGCGGGTACGGCGCGTTTGCGAATTTCACTGACACTCAACGTCGGGGAGGATGACGTGTGTGCAATGCTCGGTGCGCTGGTTGACGAGACGAAGGGCTGGTCTTGATGAGTCAGAAGATTGTGGTGACCGGTACGGATACCGGGATCGGAAAAACAGTCTTTTCCGCGGGGCTCGCCAATCTCCTCGGCGCGAATTATTGGAAGCCGAATCAGGCCGGCCTCGAAGGAGAGACCGATACCCAGCTCGTCGCGCGATTGGGCAATCTCTCCGCCGATCGGATCGTTCCGGAGTCTTACCGTCTTCGAGCGCCGGCTTCGCCCCATTATTCCGCCGAAGTCGACGGAACCCGCATCGATGTGGACTTGCTCCAAGTACCCGATACCAGGGAGCGGCCGCTCGTGATCGAGGGCGCCGGCGGGCTGATGGTTCCGCTGAGGTGCGACGCACTTTACATTGACATCTTCGAGCGATGGCGGCTTCCGGTCGTGCTTTGTGCGAGCACAGCACTGGGGACCATCAATCACTCGCTGCTATCGATAGAGGCTTTGCGAAAGCGCCACATCGCGATTCTTGGAATTGCATTCATTGGCGAAAGAAATGCTGAAACGGAGAGCGCAATTTGCGACATCGGTCGGGTGCGTTGGCTAGGGCGATTGCCCTGGCTTTCTCCTCTCACGCCAGACAGGCTTCAGGCTGTCTTCAGAGGTGCGTTTATCCCTAATGATTTCAAGCCATGATGCCAAAGAAGACGTCGTTAATATGGCATCCATTCACGCAACACGCTCTCCAAGACGAGATGACAAAGATTGTGCGTGGCGACGGCGCCTATCTCCACACCGCAGATGGTCATCGAATCATCGATGCAATCTCATCATGGTGGGTCGTGACCCATGGTCATTGCCATCCGCATATTGTGAGCGCAATTCAGGAACAGGCACCTCAACCAATCATCTTCGCTGGCTACACGCACGATCCGGCCGAGGAGGTCGCGGCGCTGCTTTTGAAACTCGCACCTCGTGGCCTCGACCATGTGTTCTTCTCCGAGAGTGGGTCAGCCAGTGTAGAAGTCGCGTTAAAAATGGCACTCGGCTACTGGCATAACATCGGCAATCAGCGAGTCCGCATTGTAGTGATGCAACATTCCTACCACGGCGATACGGTTGGAGCGATGTCGGTTGGCGCCCGGGGCGTGTTCAACGCGACTTACGGCCCTCTGCTGTTCGATGTTACGTCAATGCCCTTCCCTGCGACAGATCGTGAGCAACTGACGCTCGATGCGCTCGAGTCCGCATGTCGAAACGAAATGCCGGCCGCCTTTTGTGGAGCCTCTGATACTGGGGGCGGGCAGAATGCTGATGTACCCAGCCTGGGTGCTAAGAGAAATGAAGCGGATTTGCGAAGCCTCGGACGTCCTGTTCATTGCCGACGAGGTCATGACGGGCTGGGGCCGCACCGGAACATTATTCGCGTGCGAGCAGGCCAACGTTACGCCCGATATCGCCTGCTATTCTAAAGGCCTCACGGGAGGGGCGCTCCCACCCGCGGTGACACTCTGCCGCGCGAATATTTTCGATGCGCATTATTCGAAAGATCGCACGCGGACGTTCTTTCATTCGAGCTCATATAGCGCAGATCCAGTGGCCTGCGCCGCCGCAAGGCCAATCTGGATCTCTGGCAGAATCAGAACTCTCTCCAGCGCGTGGCCTCAGTAGCTACGATGCAGGAACAGGCAATCGAGCCATTCCGTGGTGACTTCCGCTTTGCAAACGTCCGCCGGACCGGAACCATCACAGCACTCGATTTAGAAACGAACGATGCTGGCTATCTCGCGGGCATCGGCCCCAAGCTTCAGGCTTACTTCAAGGACCGGAATCTGCTGCTGCGCCCGCTCGGTAATACGATTTATGTGATGCCGCCTTATTGTGTCACGGCAGTAGATATTGATCAAATCTATGCCGCTATCCGCGACGCTGCCGATGCGTTGGCTTGAGGATGCGATTTGCGTGTATAGTCACAGGGAGCGTTTAGCCGTCTAGGTGCGAGACGCGGTTCTCCACGCGTTTCTCGAAGAACGCGAGCACCTCAACTTCGCTGAGGCACCGGCAGAATCTATGTCCCACCTAGCCCACAGCAAGCATGCGTCTAAGTGTTGGAAGCGAAATTGGATTGCCACCTTTGATAGCCCATTACAAGAAGGTGGGCACCGATTACCCAGGCGAGGTGCTGCTACACGACGCCCATTGGCCCGGCCGGTGGAAATCCATAGAAAAAAGCGCCAGAAAGCAGCATTTAATCGTCAATGCCCTGCTTATTGCATCATCAAGCTCAGAATGCGCCTTACAGTCAATAATCTCGGCGAGCACTCCTCTGGAGTCTGCAGCTTCGCCAAGGAGGCGCACATCAGAGTCAGACTCTTGCGCCTGGTATCCATACATGCCGCGAGAATCGGGATTGGCGACGCCGCACTTCACGTGTGGGTGTGGTGCCGCCGCATAGACAGTACACGGGGGCGATCCACGTAATGCCAACACAGGAGGCGAGAATGTACAACAGCTCCCCGACCCACTATCACGGTCCAGTCAGGTGCTGCGCAATATGCGGCGGAAAACTCGGGCTGATCCGCTACTACTGCTGGCGAACAGCGCTTTGCTCCAAGAAATGCCTCGAGCGCCTAAAGGCGCGGCGGGAGGCCGACCACAACTGGCTTTGCTGGTTGCGAGCGGCTTGATACGTGGCACCGAGTTGCGACGGCACAAAGTGCTCACGGCAAAAGGCATAGACCCAAACTTCTCATGCAAATTATACGTGACGCGTTCAAGAGTGGCATGGAGGTATGAAGTGACTGCGAGCTCGGCAACAATCATCGACTTCAGTGCTTACAGGTTGAACAAGCGGACTGTAGCTAAGCTGTCGCGCGACACGGTTTGCTCGGCCGCGCCCCACGGTGCGATCGCATCCTATTATTTCTTCTGGCTTTTCCTGGCCTGGACCCCGTTCCGTTTGCTGTGTCTGCCCGCGTCTAAACAGGAGTGTCGTGACGCAATTCGGTTTCGCGGAGAGCTTGTCAGCGAATTCTGTTCATCCTTTTTGTTGACGCTGCCTATATGCGCCGGCTGCGATCGCACCGAAAATCGTTGCGGCTCTTCCGAATCGATCGCCTCCGCGGCGGCCTGAAAATGAACGAGAGCACTCGCCCTGCCCTGAGCGTGATCGCACGCTCACGTCTGGCTCAACCGTTGCCCTTTGGTCGCAGACCAAGTTTGAGACGAAGACACCACAAGCCAGCTCCTATCAGAGTCGCCCGGCCCCCAAAGGTGCCCAGCGGCTTTTCGATTGGTGGGCGACGTGGTTGCGTTCCCACTTGCCGTTGCAAGCGAATCCAAGCGGATCGTAGTGATGAAGCAGCGACCGAGAAGTTCTCGACTGATGATCGCGCGGCCATTAGATGTTTTCGTGCGTCCTGCGCTAGTTTGGAGAGGTAAAAACCTTCTTCGTTCTTACCATTGACAGTCTTCTCTCTAATTCCCAAGGAAGGCGCTAACTGCGGGAATGCGGGGCAGGGATCCAAGATGAGCCACATTTCAGAGCAGCCTGTTGAGCGTGTCACGATTCCAATGCTGCGGCAGTGGAAGGTGGAGGGACGGCGTGTCGCAATGACTACCGCTTACGACGCGGTTACGGCACGCATCGCCGATCCCATCGTGGATGTCATCCTGGTCGGAGATAGCGTTGGCAACGTCTGCCTCGGATTCGACAACACGCTGCCGATCAGCGTGACCATGATGAATCATCACTTAGAAGCCGTTGCGCGCACAAGGCCTCATGCCTTGCTGGTGGCTGATATGCCTTTTCTTAGCTTCCATCTCAGCCCCGGGAGACAATCCGCAACGCAGGAGGCTTCCTTCAGCGTGGCGCCAACGCCGTGAAACTTGAGGGAGGTGCTAAGCGTGTCGAAATGGTCCGCGCCTTGGTCGATTGCGAAATTCCTGTGATGGGCCATCTCGGCCTCACCCCTCAGAGCGTCAATGTCATGGGTGGGTTTAAGGTGCAGGGCCGGAAAGCCGATGACGCCTTGCGTCTGCTCGACGACGCGCACCGTCTGCAGGAGGCCGGATGCTTCGCCTTGGTACTGGAAGGCATCCCGGCCGAGCTCGCCGCACGAGCGACCTAATCCCTAACGATACCGACGATTGGAATCGGAGCTGGCCCCGGTTGCTCGGGACAAGTGCTCGTATTCCATGATGTTTTGGGTCTGATCGAAGGTCATCGCCCAAAATTCGTTCGCGCCTACGCGAATGGTTTTCAGCTGTTGCAGGAGGCACTGTCGCGCTGGGCTGCCGATATCCGTAGCGATACATTCCCGGCTCCACAAGAGTCCTATCGACTTGCCGAAGGACTAGGTGGCACGATCGCAAACTGGGCGCCTTCCAACTCAACCTGATTTCCAACATGCAGACAATCTCGATGGTCGCTGAGCTGCGTCACGTTCTCGCAAAAAATCGCAAGGCGGATAAACGCGTCGGCTTCGTTCCGACCATGGGTTACCTGCATGACGGCCACTTGGCGCTGGTCGAGGCGAGCCGAACAAAGTGCGACCTCACCGTCGTTAGCATCTTTTCTATGTGGGGCTTTCAGGCCAGGGCATTTTCGCGGTGTCGCCACTGTCGTCTGCAAACTATTCAGTATGGTGCAGCCGGATGTCGCCTTTTTTGGACAAAAGGATTTTCAATCGCTCGGGAGAGCGCGATGTGGAAACGCTGATTGCGATCGCCAGGGGCCGCTGACTGCGGTCGATCGACTGCAGTACCTTGAGCTTGTCGACGCTCATACACTCAGGCCCGCAGACAGTCCTCTGCAGCGCCCCGCTGCGCTGTGTGTCGCGGCTTACGTCGGCTCAACACGGTTGATCGATAACGTGATACTGTCGTAATGACTCCATGGCGGACTGGAACCGTTGAGCGCCAGCATCAGGCATGGGTCCACGGGCGTGCAGTCGAGATCAGGAGCTTGCCGGCCGGCTTCACAAGGTGCTGGCGGCCGTTGCTGCTTTTGCTATCTGCATCTCCGAAGAGTACGACGGCGAGGTGGCACGGCGCGCACGATCGCCGGCGCCGGACCTCGGGCCCCATCCACATAAACGTGTTCGGACTCAATCCAGTGCTCGTGCTCGGCACCAAGGAGCAATGCAAAGCTCATGTTGCCCGGTCGTGAGGGGCGGCAACATGCCAAGCATCTGAAGACGCGCGCTGTTCGATCTGTCGTCGATAATGTCACGATGGCTTGCTATGCCTGCCCGGCGCCTACCGCGTCAGCATGCCGAATCTCGCGCCGCCAGATTAACGAGCAACCCATTGTACCCCTCCATCGTTCCAAAGCTCAGATCTTCCTGGATAAACTCCGAGGCAGACATACCGCATAAAATCTTCATCTCTTCGTATCAGGCGCAGAATCTCGGCAGTGAGCAGTCTTATCTCAGGGAAATTCGGCATTGGCGCTTCGTAATATTTTGCGCAAGGGACGGGTTTATAGAATCAAGAAGTAAGGAGGGAAACAATGAGCTTTTTGCTGAACCGCAGACGTTTCGTGCAGGCGAGCTCTGCACCATTAATCTTTGGTGCCTTAGATTGCATTCCTGATCGCGCTTTTGCGAAGTCCTCGGGCGAATTGAGAGTTTTGGTCAACGGCGGTGATTTGGGAAGGGCATACATCGAAGCCTATGTGAAACCGTTCGAAGCTGAGACGGGAATCAAAGTGACCCCTGTAATGGACCAGGTCGGCTTGGCTCAGCTTGAGCTTATGATTTCGACCAATAGCGTTTCGGTTGACGTATTCCCCGGGAGCCAAGCTACAGGCGTTCAAGCTGCTGCGAAAGGTTACGTCGAACAAATCGATTACTCTATCTACAAGCAGGACGAACTAGACGCGATCGTCGACTTTGCCAAGAGCCCCTACAGTGTCGGGTCGCTCATCTATGCTTACGTCATGGTTTATAACACGAGGAAGTTTCCGGCCGGCAAGGCGCGGCCAGGCTCGTGGTCCGAGTTCTGGGATGTCGGTACGTATCCTGGAGTTCGCTCGCTGGTATCAGGCCAGCACGGAACCGAAGGTCCATGGGAGGAAGCGCTCTTGGCGGACGGCGTGGCGAAGGACGCTCTCTACCCAATGGACATCGACCGCATTTTTGTGAGCTTGGACAAGATCAAGCCGCATATTCGGAAATGGTGGGGGACCGGATCTGAGATCCAGCAGATGATGCACGATAAGGTGGCCGATCTCACGAATTCGTACGACGGCCGGGCGACTCTCTTGATCGACCAAGGTGCGCCGATAGAGATCAATCGAAATCAGTCAAAGATGACCGTGGAAAGTTGGATGATTCCGAAGGGCAGCCTTAATACGCAGAACGCGCAAAAGTTCATTGAATTCGCTACCCGCGCGGAAAGGCAGGCAGCCTTTGCGCAGCTGATACCTTACGGCCCAACAAACCGGAATGCCTATAAATTGATACCAGAGGACCTGGGACGAAAATTTGCCAGCCACCCTGACTACGTGGCTTCTAGCATTCCAATCAACATGCATTGGTACGGGGAGGTGGCATCGGATGGCATGACAAATACTGAACGGCTCATACAGCGCTGGAACGAGTGGATTCTCAGGTGAATATCAAAGCGGCAATCTCGCAGGATGGACAGCGTGATTGGTCGGCGTCGTGGTCGTCTTGTTTAGATTAACGCTCGCCGACGCTGGCCTGGCAATCGCCGGTAAGCCGTTCGCCGAATGAATTTTCCTGCACGCGCAAGCGCCACGCGCGAGCCACCTAACCCCCAAGGGGGATAGCCAATGATCGTCACCCGAGCCGGATTCGAGGACCGCAGTACGGCGCAGATGGCCAGAATCAAATCCTTCAAGAGCACCTTGTAAATGTGCTGTCAGAAGTAACTTCGTACGGGCAGAGGACGAAAGTGTTGAAAAACAAGCCTATCCCTGCGCAGATCGAATTCCGAGATGTCACCAAGATATATGGACAGGTGGCAGCCGTCAGGAATCTGTCCCTTACGGTGGGCCGCGGCGAGTTCCTAACCATTTTGGGCCCCAGCGGGTGCGGTAAAACCACGACGCTGATGCTGCTTGCTGGCTTCGAGGCGCCCAATCGGGGCGACATCCTGATCGCCGGAAAGTCTGTCGCCGCAGTGCCTTCTTACCGACGCGACCAGGGTATCATCTTCCAAAGCTATGCGCTATTTCCTCATCTAACGGTGCGTCGAAATCTCGAATTTCCGCTCGAAATGC
The DNA here is from genome assembly GCF_000379585.1 of Bradyrhizobium sp. WSM2793. Lineage (NCBI taxonomy): Bacteria > Pseudomonadati > Pseudomonadota > Alphaproteobacteria > Hyphomicrobiales > Nitrobacteraceae > Bradyrhizobium > Bradyrhizobium sp. WSM2793. Next base: position 13,298 of record NZ_KB902798.1, read on the forward strand.
GCGGCATGAGGGCCGCCGAGAGAGCAAAGCGGGTGGACCGCATTCTCGAGCGCGTGCACCTAGATGATTTCGGCGGCCGCTTGCCCTCGCAGCTGAGTGGCGGCCAACAGCAGCGCGTGGCGCTTGCTCGCGCGCTGATTGCCGATCCGCCGATCCTACTGCTCGACGAGCCACTCGGGGCGCTCGACCGCAATCTGCGCGAGCAGATGCAGGGGGAGATCAAGGGCCTTCACAAGGAGTTCGGCATCACGACCGTCTGCGTCACGCACGACCAGGAAGAAGCGCTCACGCTGTCTGACCGCATCATCGTCATGCGCGCCGGGCGGATCGAGCAGACTGACACGCCAGAGGCCCTCTACGACCGGCCGGCGACGCGCTTCGTGGCGAGTTTTCTGGGCGAGGCCAACATCCTCGAAAATCCCGGTTTCAATGTTGAAACCGACGCGGCGCAGCCGTCCGGCACAGTGGCGATGCTCCGGCCGGAGCGTATTTGGGTCGCCGCTCCCGCGGCTCCGAAGCGCGCGGATGCAAACAATCGTCAGTCCGTTAGTGGTACCGTAGACGACATGATCTATGCCGGCCCATTGCGCAAATACCACGTGCGCGTCGGCAGCAGCCTGCTCGTTGTGCGCGAGCCAGTCGCATCGGGCCAGCAGATATTCCGGCCCGGCGACGAGGTGCGGCTCGACTGGCTCCGATCTGACCTCCGCTTCGTCACGGTCTGAGGTGCAAGGCGATGGAGACGCTTTTGAAACTTGGCCGAACGCCTATTGGGATCATCGTGCCGGCCTTCACCATCCTGCTGGTTGTCTTCGGCATACCGATCGTTCTGCTCTTCCTGACTAGCCTCAATGCGCCCGCCTTCTCGATCTTCAACTATCAGGCGTTTCTCGGGCAGCGGGCGAATGTCCGCGTGCTGTTCCAGACGATCGAGGTGAGCGTGATAGCCACGGCTATCTGCGTCATCATCGGCTATCCCACGGCCTATCTGATCGCAGCCGCCTCGAAGCGCCTACGTATGACATTGATCGTCCTCGTCATCATCCCCTATTTGACCAGCCTGCTGGCGCGCACGTATGCATGGATCGTGATCCTCGGAGACCGCGGCCTGATCAACAATTTGCTCCTCGAACTCGAGCTAATTTCCAGCCCACTGCCACTCATCTACAACCGCATGGCTGTCTATATCGGCATGGTGCACATCATGTTGCCCATGATGATTCTGCCGCTGGTCAGCGTCATGCTCGGCATCGACAAGTCGCTGACAGCAGCGGCCCGCAGCATGGGTGCGCGCCCCTTTGCGGCCTTCTGGCGCGTGTTCCTGCCGCTCAGCCTGCCGGGCGTGCGGAGCGGCTCGGTGCTAGTATTCGTGCTCTGCCTCGGCTTCTACATCACGCCGGCCGCCCTCGGTGGATTGCGCGATGCCATGCTGTCGACCTTCATCGCGGCGCAGGTCTCGAGCTCCTTTAACATGGCGCGGACCGCCGCCGCAGCCTTCATCCTCCTGGGCATCGCCGCAGTCATGCTCTTCATTCTGGGGCTCGATCTTTCCGATACCCAGGGCGGCGCGGCGCGACCTGCGCGGAGCTCCTGGCTAAGCCGGCTGCCGTCACTCAGCACGCTGACGCGGTATCTCAATGAGCTTGCCACACCATATCGGGCGAGACGCTGGACGGCCAAGCTCTACCAGGCCAAGAGCGACAGCCGCTGGTCGCAGATCCCTGGCACGGCTCTTGTCGCACTCGTCATGGTTTACCTGCTGTTTCCTGGCCTCGTCGTTATCATCATGTCGTTCAGCGCAGGGATGTTTTTGGAATTCCCTCCCTCGGGCCTTTCGCTAAAGTGGTACCGCTCCTTCTTCGGTGATCCATCCTGGAAGGGCGCCGCATGGACCAGTATCCAGGTCGGCGTTGCGGCCGCCATCCTGTCAACCATCGTCGGAACCCTAGCGGCGTACGGCCTCAGCCGCACCTCTCCACGGTTTCGCAGCTTGCTGACCATGGTGATATTAACACCGATAACCTTTCCGGTAATTGTTGTCGGCATTGCGGCTTACCTTGGGATGGCCAATCTCGGACTGATCGGCTCGATGACCGGCATCGTCCTGGCGCACAGCATCGGCGCCATCGCCTACGTCGTCGTCATCGTTTCTGGGACCCTCGCGAATTTCGACCGGCGGCTAGAGCAGGCGGCCAAGAGCATGAGGGCCGGACCATTGCAGACCTTCAGGAGAATCACGCTACCACTCATCGCGCCCGGCGTCATCGGGGGCGCCGTGTTCGCGTTCATTCACTCCTTCGATGAGGTTGTCATCTCCTCGTTTATCAGTGGGCTGTCAATCCGGACCCTGCCGCTAAAGATGTGGGAAAATATTCGTCACGAGATCGACCCGACGATTGCCGCGGTCGCGTCGCTGCTGATGCTTCTGCCCGTGCTCTGGCTGATTGCCATCTATATCACGTGGTGGTCGAGGCCGAGGATGAAGCGCGTGCCTTCAGACCCCGCGAACTGAGTCGCTGGCCTAGGAGCTTCAGAGGCAGTTGCCCTTATGCCGCAGGAGAAAAGCTGAACTCCTCTAATATTTCTTGCCCTTGGCGCTGATCGCCAGCACGAACTACGACACGCCCGCACACTATGGAACGGGATCTTCATCGACGGACCTCGAGTCCCATAACGGCTCGATTGACTCTTGTCGAAGCAGGCCGGCGACGGCCTGAACGTCAGGAGCAACGCAGCGCGGCCGAGAAGGCGGATGTGCGCCACCGGGCCTCAGCCTCCGACGAGGTCATCCGAGCCATCAACCAGCTCCTGCTTGAGCATAAGGTCATCTTCTTCCGTGACCAGGGACACCTCGATGATGCCGAGCAGGAGCGCTTTGCCGTCCGACTCGGCACGCTGGTTCCGCGTCCCATAGTCGGTGCGGCTGCCAGGGCGACGTCGTCGATCGTGGAACTAATCTCGGGACGCGGCAGCCGTCGCACGGAGCAGTGGCATATCGATGTCACCTTCGTCGATTCCTATCCGAAAATCTCGGTCCTGCGCCGCGTGGTGATCCCGCCTGATGCCCGTGACACCGTTTGGTCGAACACTGCGGCTGCATATCTCGATCTTCCGGCACCCCTGCGCATGCTTGCCGACGATCTCTGGGCGGTTCACAGCAGTGCCTGTGACTACGCCGTGACGGTGCGCACCACCGAGGCGAAAGCGAAGCATTTTGGCGATGTCTTCACCGGAGCAATCTACGAGACCGAGCATCCAGTCGTTCGTGTCCATCCCGAGAACGAGCGCGCGCTCGTGCTCAGCAATTTCGTGCAGCGCTTCGTCGGCCTGCAGAAATGCACTGGCCAAAAGCTGTTCGATCTGTTTCTGTCCTACATCACGGCGCCGGAAAATACTGTGCGCTGGAGCTGGAAGGCGGGCGACGTTGCGATCTGGGAGAATTGCGCGGCCCAGAATTATGCCATCAGTGAATATGGCGATCTACATCGTGGGGTACGCCGCGCCGCCCTCGGCGGTGATGTGCCGCTCGGCGTCGATTGCCTTCGCAGCCTGACTCGCGTCAATAGATCAAAGCTGCAGGCGGACAAAGCATGGCGATCAACTAGTGGACCGGGAGGCGGAATTCGAGACTGCACTCGCTCAGGCCAGCCTACCGGCCGAGGTGAAATCCAAGATGCTCGAACTGATCCGCGCGTACAAATCGAATTTTGTGTCGTTCATGGTAACGCGGCAGACACTGGGCGACCAGGTGGACGATCTCGCACAGATCTACGACCGCATCCGCCCGACGCTCATGCAGATCATGGCTGCCACCAACGCGCGTTCGCAGGCTGCCGAAATAAGAGCCGAACAAATTCGGCGAGCGCTCATCTGGTTGATTGGGCTTGCAACGATGCTCGTAGGCCTGCTCGCTTTCTTATTCGGCCAGCGCATCGCCGGAACTGTCGCTTCGATGACGGCGGCGATGCGCCAGCTCGGCGACGGCCGGTTCGATGTGGTTCTGCCGGGCCTTGGCCGAACGGATGAGCTCGGCGAGATGGCCAAAGCGGTCGAAATGTTCAAGCTGAAAGCGCGCGAGAAGGCCAGGCCGAGCTCGATGCAAAGGCCGAACAGGATCGTACGGCCGCCGAGCAGCGTAAGGCCGATATCGCCCGGCTCGCCGGCGAATTCGAAACCGCTGTGGGCAACGTGGTCGACATGATCTCGTCCGCCTCCACAAGACTTGAAGCCTCCGCACGCTGTCTTACCCGCACGGCTGGTCACAGCCGGCAACTCTCGGTCGAGGTCGCCTCCTCATCGGAAGAAGCGTCGAACAACGTTCAACGTGGCGACGGGCGAAATGGCGGCAACCATCGCCGATGTCGGCCGAAAGGTCGAAGAAGCGGCCAATATGGCGCGCGAAGCTGTTCGCAAGGCTGAGCTCAGTGACCAGCGTATGGTTAGTTTGGCGGTCGCGGCGGAGCGGATCGGCAGCGTGGTCCAGCTGATCGCCGCGATCGCGCACCAAACCAATTTGCTCGCGCTGAACGCGACGATTGAGGCCGCGCGCGCTGGGGATTTTGGCAGAGGTTTCGGTGGTCGCCCAGGAGGTGAAATCTCTCGCGGCTCAAACCGCGCATGCGACTCTTGAGATCAGTGAGCACATCGGCGGCATTCAGGCGGCGACGACTGAGTCGGTCGGTGCGATTACCGAAATCGGTGTCATCATCGGTTGTATCTCGGAGATCGCCATGCGCGTGGTCGATTCGATCGGAGAGCAGGAAGCAACGAGCAAGAGCATCGCATTCAATTTGAATGAAGCGGCGACCAGGACTCAGATGGCAGCAAGCACCGGCGAACTCACCAACCGTGCGAAAGAAACCGGCGGGGCCTCGATGCAGGTGCTGACGTCTGCCGAACTGCTGTCTGAGGAAAGCTCTCGGCTGAAGCACGAACTAGACATCTTCCTCGGCAGGGTCCAAGCCGCCTAAGGTGGCATGGCAGTTTCGCTGAAAATCGATGTTTCTTCCAAGCCAGGTCGGCTCCAGCAGTTTTGGGATCGGCCTGCAAATGCGCGGCGTTCAGGCAGCCGACCAGTGAGGATTGCAAACGCCGAAGCGCCAAGGATCCTCATCTTTGGGAGTTCTCAAACTCGATCTCTTTGCCTCAGCCGTAAGACGGCGAGCTATGGTGTAGCGCTGGAAAAAACGCATCATTTCAAAACGGCAGGAATAGTGCGGCGGATTTGACTAATGATTTCTGAATTAACCAATCAAACTGCGCGAGACAGCGGCGCTGCCGTCTCTTCCGCGATGCAATCGAGGGTCTTTTATGCGCAATCATGACCCGGTCTCTGGTATCCTTCTGGCACTGACGGCGTTCTCTGCTCTAGTCTGACCAAAGGCCGACGCCGACTGCGATCCATCAAACAACCCTCAGCTAGACCGACACGCGCGACTCATCTCATGTTGATTCGCCTTCGTTTTGCAGACCATAGGTTCCATACCGTTTCGAGGCAGCCAAAGAAGCCGGATTGCGAGCTGGCGCAGAGCGTATCGACTCGAGCCAACGGGCGGCGGTCTGGCGCGACGGAGACCATCCGCAGCTTGCTTTTCCAGCGCGACAATTCCCGCTCTCTCAGTATCGGCTGATCTACTCTCGATCAAAACGCGCCCTTCAGCCACACAGCCTACCGACTTCGGCGACGAGACCCTGGAGCTCATCAGGATGCACAAAGCAACTTTCAACATCCTCAACGATGAGCTAGTCAATCAGTCCGCGTCTCAGCGCGGATGGATAGGCAGGTCGACCGGTATGTGCCGCTATCATGGAAGTGTGAAATTCGCCGATGTTAGCCAGACGCAGCATTTCTGAGCGATCCGCCGAATTGCAAGTCGGCGGAAAACTAACGTTGCTGCTTCGCCAATATGCTGGTTGGTTTCGTTTGCCTTTCGGTTGCGCTTGCGATCGCTTGGATATAACCGCCTATTCGCGATCCAAGAGCAAGCCTAGGCACGTCGCCATCTCGGTGATCGAAACCAACGGTCGTCTGAGAGTTCGCACGATTGTGCTTGCCGACAGTCCTCGATCGATCAACCCTCGCAGTTTGTGCCTTTCAACTGCGGTCCACGGGCGCTGGTTCCTGTGCGTGGTTGCCCCACTCCAATTTTCATCACATCCGAGTCGTCTTGATAGGCAATTTGAAACTGCATCATCATTCCACTTGGTTCCATTCGCTCGATGCGTTTCTTTTTGTTCATGAATCCCGCATTTCAATCGTCATCCTTTGCTGGATGTAGAAAAAGACCGCTCGAACTTTACGCGTAGCCAAGTCAGGGACGAAACGCCCCAATGGATCGAGATGAGCAGGTCGATCACCCATCGAGAACTCCAAGCTTTCGAAAATATCAGTGTTGCGAGATACGCCTTTTTGTCGGCTCCAATCGCGCGAGGGAACGATCGAGTAATCGATTTCAGGCGCCGCTTGGCGGCGATTCTCGGATATGGTTCGCAGCTTTTGTGCAAAAATGACTACAACCGGTCACAGCTATTGCAACTAGTTCTCTCGCCATCGACGCCGATCACCACCTAAAGTGCGAGTTCTGGATTTTGAAATGAGTCTATATTAACGACCCCGGCGGCCGAACGCACGTCGCCTCTAAAATCCTGGAAGCCACCACCCGAGGAGAGACCTTCGTCGAGGCTCCTCAAGAAGGCTGGCCGCACGGCGTTGACCAGCGCTCGCGCGAGAGACCAATCTTGCCGCGCAGTGTTTGGTCGGAGCGATCGCCATCCTTCGGATTTGCGAGACGCTTCATCAAGCTGATTGCGTCCTCGTCGTCGACAGTCATAAGGCGCCCGCTACGCGCAGCGGGCGCGGGGTAGGACGCAGTTTTAGATATCTGCCTGATTAACTCATTTCAATTCAGGAATGCGCGATCCCATCTTATCATCCTCCGTAGAGCATGGGGGAGATCTCGAGATGTTGGATGCCGCTACCACCGCGCTTCTGCGCGCAATCCTCGACGAGGTCTGCGAGAGCGTTTCTCGGGACGAGACCGGCGCCCGGGCGCATGTCGCCTCCAAGATTCTGGAAACCTCCATCAAAGGTGAGACGGCGCCCGACCGCCTCAGACAGATCGGCCGCGAAGCGCTTAACGAAGCGCGACTATGTGGCGTTGGGCGCAGGCACGATGATGTCGTCACTCAGGTGAACTTCCAGCTCACAGTTCTGAAGATCTTGGTGAGCTATCCGGACGGGTTCGCACCAATGGCAGAGCTCAAACGTGACATGGCCATTTTAGCGACTAGCGGTCGGGACTGGGCCGAGCACACCAGGAGATTGGCCGCCCGTGTGCCGAACCTCGACATCTTTTCGCAGAAACTCGTGAGCGAATAAACGGCGGTTGGCGCATCACTGACAAGGGACGTTCCGTCCTCGAATTCATGGAAGCGCGCCCGATCGCTGCGGAGGTGTCGGTAGGGGTGGAGGTGGACGCTCCCGAGCCGCCGAGGCCCATGATGTCTCGATTGGTTCCTGTCAGCAGGCCGGCGACATGAACGCCCGCAGCAAGGTCGCAGGCCCGGCAATCGAAGACGCGCCACCAAGCCTTAGCTCTGCGTTCTTCGCTCGTGGTGCGACGACGGAGTTGGGGCTATGGGTCGTTTCTGTCGACGAGAGAGGCTTGACCAGTTGCCTAAGGTGCTTCGTTCTCTGCATAGGTCATCGGGCGTGGCGCACATGCGGACAAGCAGCAGTTCGGCCGAAGCGGTCGATATACCTGCCTGCTGCAGCATCTGTATTTCCCGCTCCCCGCGGCATGCAGAAGGTTTGCTAGCCGTCTCAGTTGACTATCGTCCCCTTGCTTCCGCTACAATCGCGATGCAGACGGCTGCATCTTCGGTACATCAGCCTAGAATCCAGCTATCTGAGGCTGGATTCCGCGACGCTCCCTCGATCACCCCGCTGTCGCCCCTGGCACCGTACCTGAGCGCTTCGGTTCGCCTCGACAATTCATCGTCAGTTGCAAATACAGCGGCGAGCCGCCATCTGAGGTGATTTGCCCGCAGAATGACTTTGGGGCGGTGCGGCGGACATTGTGGAAGGAGGACGTCGGCTGCGACGATCCGCGGGTTGTCCGCGTTGATTTCGCCGGCAGTGGCACGCCGGTCCGCGCCTTCGCCCGAAAAGATCGCGCGGGAATTAGCAGGTCCGGCTTCGCATCCGAAGGCCCCAGTTCTCATGGCCCTTCCACGGGTGTACCCAATGGTGGGGCGGAAACGAAACCTAGCAAATATCCCGAGAAAAGTAAGGCGCGATTGGCATCACTGAAAACGCGCCACCAGATCTTAGCCCCGCGCTGTCTCTCGCGGTTTCCGCTGCGGCGCAGTAGGGCGATCGATCACGGCAATTGCGGTATCGATCTCTCCGATGGAGCCCCGCATAACTTAGGTTTCGCACCTCAGTAAGTTGGTGTTTTCGAACCACATACGATCGTGGTCGTGCATTGGCAGTGAGAATTGGTAACTCGTATGAGACTGCTTGCTCAATCATTACCTTCTCCTAAGGCCGGTGACCGCGCTGACGCTTTGGCCCGCGCCGCTTCAGATATCGACGCGTACCGAAGTTGCCTTCGTAAGCCCATGGAGGTTGGAACACATACCCGAGCTTCTTGATTCACGCCCGATGACCCGCTGTAGGCGGGATATCGAGAACGCGACCTTTCCGCAAACTCCGCGGACTTTCTGAGGACTAAAGCACTCAGCTTCGCCAAGGCAGGCGCATACCCTGCATTTTACCAGAGTGACCACGCGCCTCGAATAGCTGGCGGTGCAAATCGAACCCGCCCTTTGACCGCGAAAAGGCAAGGAGGCGGCCTCAGGACTGCAGGGGAGTGCTGCTATTGCTGCTACTCGCACCGCAATGGCCAAGCCGGTTGCAATCCGTCGAAGGGGCGCGAGAAAATGCAGGAATTCGGCGGCAACTGGCTACTCATTGCATTAATCAAGATGGAAATGTCGTTACAGTCAGCAATCTCCGCGAAATACTCCAATGGAGCGTGCCGCTTCGCCAAGGAGGCGCAGATCAGAGTCAAACTCTTGCGCCCGGTGTCCGTACATGCTGCGAGACTTGGCGTCACCGACGCCGCACTTCACGTGCGGGTGGTGCTGCAGCGAAGAAAAGGCGGCTATCCGCGTAATGCCAGCAGGAGGCGAGAAATGCGGAACAGTTCCTACAGCGGCTCAGTAAGGTCCTGCGCATCATCGGGATCATTATCTTCGATCGGGAGAGCGACTGTGCCGGCGCTGATCAGCTCGGCCGCGTTCGACGAACGACGAGGCCAAGGTGTGGGTTTCGTCCTCGATTTGACCGAGCGCAAGCGGGCGGAAGCCGAGACCCGCGAAAGCGAGCGGCGGTACCGCGAAGCCCTGATGGAGGTCGCACACGATAATCGCGTCACCACGATGGGGCAGCTGACGGCCTCGATTGCCCATGAAATCAACCAGCCAATCGCCGCAGTTGTCAGCAACGCGCAGGCCTGGTTGAACTGGCTCAATGCTCAACCGCCAGAACTGGAGCAGGTCCGGCAGACGCTCCGTTGGATTATCAGCGACGGCACGCGAGCCGCCGATGTCATCGGTCGGATCCGGGCGCTTATCCGGAACGCACCCACCCAGAAGGAGCCTCTCGCGATCAACGATGCGGTGCTTGAGGTCATAGCCCTGACCAGTGCAGAAGCGGTGAAAAACGGCGTGTCGGTGCAAACGCAATTCGCGAGGGACTTGCCGCTCATTCGAACGGATCGGGTTCAAATCCAACAGGTCATCCTCAACTCGATCATGAACGCCGTCGAGGCTATGAGCGGGGTAAGCGAAGGGACGCGGGAACTGCTGATCAGCACTGGCAGATATAGCTCGAACGGCGTACTCGTCAGCTTGCGGGATTCCGGTCCGGGGCTGGATCCAAAGAGTTTGGACCGCCTCTTCGATCCGTTCTACACCACCAAAGCCCTGGGCATGGGAATGGGACTGGCCATCTGCCGTTCGATCATCCAGGCGCACGGAGGACGGATGTGGGCGGGTACGAATGAGCCTCAGGGTGCCGTCTTTCAGTTCACTGTACCTCCAGAACCAGACGAGATCGCTTCGGCCGAGCATGCTGCTCGAACGCCGGTGGCATGAAGCCTCAGCGAGTGTAATAGGCCTCAAAAATGATCGGCTCCGAGGGCGACGCCGTTTTCGCTCCGCTACAAGCCGCACATAGCCGCGCAGCACATTCTCTTTGAAGGCGTAACAAGAGTTTCGCTTCCGGACGATAATGCCCCTGCTTGGTCGCACAATCGATACAGCCGGTCCGGAATCTCTCGATATCAAGTGGCTTGCGCCCTTTTGACCTTCGGTGATCCATGATTGGCAGATACGACCTTTCGTAAATGTCCTTGATTTGCCGTTCGAGGTGCGTTGATTCCGCGATGGCCCAGAGAGCCTCCTCGTAGTCCTCCGAGTTCGTGGTCTTGATAGCGTGGTTATACGCTTCGCGAAGCGGGCTCTCGGCGCGCTCTATCGCGCGGCTGATAGCCTTATGGAAATCATCGCTCGACGCCTCGTACTAGCTTTTTGGTGGTCGAAAATTTCACACAGCAAGTTTTCTGCGATCAGGTGGATGTAATATGGAAAGCCGTCGCTGATCTGGCTGTGCGGATAAGGAAGTCGCGATCCACCTCAAAGCCCAGCTTCGCGGCCGCGTTAGTGACGATCGCCCAGCGGGCGTCATATGAGATCGGTGCCAGCTCGAATGGCGTGATCGCACGACTGGCCGAAAGGTGGCTGCCGATGATTTCGTCGAGCGTCTTCCCGATGCCGCACATCATCAGCTTCAGCGGCACGCGCATCGCCTTTATCAGTTCAGCGAGCTGCGCCTTGACCTCGTGAGATTCGATCCGGTCGATCTCGTCGATCACGAGGATCGGCTCGTCAGGATCTCGCGTTGCCGCCGCCTCCTTGATGAGGTTTGCCGCGTGGTTGATGCTCGGCAGCTTTTCGGGAATGACACATTAGCCGGGGACCCCGATTTTGCCCTCCAGCTTGAAGAAGCCGACGTTGATACCGGCAGTCCCGCTTAGCTCGCGCGGTTTCTGCAAATATGTTTTCTCGACGAGCGCTCCGCATACGTCACCCACGATACCTTCAAACGTCGATTTTTCGTCACAGCCGACCCAAGGCGGATCAGCGCGCAGGTACGCCGTCGCTGCGGTCAGGGTGATTGAAGTTCTTGCCGATGCCGCGCTCGCCGTGGACGAACACGTGCATGCCGGGCGAATGAAGAGTGCGGCGAATGTCCCTAAGGAAGTTCGGGTACGTCAATGGGCTGCGCTGGCCGGATATTCTGTTTGAGAATACTGACAAATTCGTACTCAGCGAGCACTGGCACAGCCCTTCTTCAGGAGGGCCATCTTAGCCAGATTCGGGTGGGCAAACGCGATGTGTGTGACCGCTGATCCCACGCGAGAGCCTGGCGGACGCGCCGGCGGACAATTTTTGGTTGCTGATCTGTCCTGTTGTGCCCAAGGTTTTTTGGGGCACAGCGCGAGGGAAATGAACAGCTAAGTTCTTGAAACGAAGGGGATAATGGTGGACGCACAAGGGATCGAACCTTGGACCTCTCCCGGGCATCCAAAACGTATTCCGAACTTGGCGGCTTCTTCAGAGAGCGCCCGCGCGTCTTCCGACTGAGGCCGCGGTCCTAGCCCAATATCCCACTGGAAGGTCTGTGTATGACGGATCGCCCGGCCAACTACAGGGTCGAAGCGTTCATAGCGGGACCTCAGATAGTCCGCTGTCCAGGATGGCGGATATGTCGAGATTAGCTTCGGAGGACGTCCGGCCTTCTTTAGCAGACTGAGGTATGCAACACAGGGCAGCTTCAGTGCCGCGGCAACACCGGCCATGCTTTGCTGAGGGGCATGTTTATCGGGGCTTTCACCCAACCTATCGACGAACATCTGAAAAGCGCGATAGGTCGTCGGTGAAAATGCGTTGTCTCTGATATGGGCTCTTTGCCGCGTCGGCGCTGAATCGCTGAGAGTTGTGATCTCGATCCCATCTGCTTCAGTTTTTGGGTGAAATGCTGCGCACTTGAGGAAAGCTCGCAGAATTTCGGCGCGGAATTGGGCGCTTAGTCCAAGGTTTGCATGGCTCTTCCGGCTATAGGAGGTCCATCAAAATTAGGAGATTGCAATCTGGAGGGGCTTTGGCGTGGGATTGATCGACCAAACTGCACGAATTCCATCCTTTGAAGGCGTAGTGAAAGCGAGCGCACGCCTGAGGGGTCGGGCGGGAACGACACCGCTCATCAAATCAGAGCTCCTTTCCAAACGATTCGAAGCAGAAGTCTGGCTGAAAATTGAGACGGCGACGCCCATCGCTTCATTCAAGCTGCGGGGCGCGTTCAACGCATTGTTGGCAACGAGTGAAACATCGTTTCTGCAACGAGCCGTAACGTCCTCGACCGGAAACCACGGTCAAGCCGTTGCGTTTGCGGCCAAAACGTTAGGAGTCCCGGCTGATATTTTTCTTCCAGATAACCCCAATTCCACCAAGCGGGACATGATTGCCGCGTTCGGCGGCACGATTCACGTCGGCGGTTATGATATAGATGATGCTAAGCGGCGCGCGCGAGAATTCTGCGCGACAATGGGCGGTACCTTTGTCGATGACGGCGAAGATATTCATGTGATCGAGGGCGCTGGCACAATTGGACTCGAAATTGGTAGCGATCTTTCCGATATTGATTGGGTATTCACTCCCTTGGGAAGCGGCTCTCTTGCGTCCGGCACCGCAGCGGGGCTGAAGGGATTGCAGCCAAAGGCGCGTGTCGTCGCGGTACAATCGGAGCGTTCGCCTGCGATGGTGGAGAGTTTCCATGCAAGTAGCACGATTGAGCGGCCAGTCGACACGATCGCCGACTGTATCACGTGCCGCGTACCGGCTGTGTTGGCGCTCAATAGTATGTTGCGATACGTCGATGACGCTAATCTCGTCAGCGACGCGGCACTTCTTTCGGCCGTTCATACGCTGGTGTCTGATGCTCATGTCCTCGCAGAAACAGGAGCGGCCGCCGGGCTTGCCGGAGCCTGGCTACGTCGGGCAGAGTTGAAGCGAAGGCGCGTCGTCGTCATAGTGACGGGCGCAAATATTCCGATGAATCATCTGCGACAAGCACTCGCGGGACCAGGCTTGGGTTGAGCAACGCAGGCGACAAATAAAGCGCCTTTAGCGGCACCAGGCTGACGGCCTTCATGCTTATCAGGCTCTTGATGATGGCAGGACCGGCGCTCGATTTTGCGACGATCTTCAGGTGAGACGAGTTTCGAAACCAGAAGATCTTCAAACTCGCGCCCGGATCGTGATGGCTTAGCAGAACCGTCTCGCCGCGCAGGTCTGTCTCGTGGACATCTTCTTTGCGTGCCGTGAGCGGATGGCATTTGGATGAACAACCAGAAAACGCTGGCTACGCACCGGCATAGTTTCCAATCCAATAGCGGCGGGTCCCCTGTATCGATTAAAAAGCAAGGAGGCGGCAGCGGCCAAGCGCGATCCTAAGCGTCGAAAAGTAACCTAACCCGCCAGCCGTTTGCAGAATTTCCGCGCAACCGGCCTGAGTTTCGCGGTCCGTGGCGTCGAGCGTTGCAATAGTTTGCCCGAATGTAGCACGAGGGAGCGAAACAGCCATGCGAAATGCGGCGAGAGCTGCGCGGGTAAACCGCGAGCAGTTGGAGTGCGTTCAAGGTCAAATCGGCTTTGTTCGGCGCACATCTGACGAAAAAGCTCCCATGATTGCTCTTAACAATAACGACCTTCCCATGGTCAGCTACGACGTCGTTATTCGTGACGGCCGTCCGATCGTGGACGAACTATCCCTCGATATGGAAGGCTTCACTCTAGTTCAGCACAAGATACCATGTGCGAACGAGGGTGATCCAGAGATCAGGCGCGACGGGTATTTGGAAAAGATGGTGCCGTTCCTGAAGAACCACTTCAATGCGTCATGGGTCGTGCCCAAACGAGATGCCGTCGTCGTTCGTTCAGCCGGCCTTCCCCGTCCGGCAGGGAAGGGGAATCGCGGTCTGCTAACAAATGAGGTGGCCGGATTTGCCCATATTGATTACGCGCCGATCGCCGGCCCTATGATAGCCGCGCGCGAAGACCAACTACAGGGCACTCCGATTCGGGCGTATTCGCGATTGATGATCATTCAAGCTTGGCATGCACTCTCGCAACCCCCGCAGGATTTCCCTTTGGCGCTGTGCGATGGAAGTTCCATTTTGGATACTGATCTCGTCGATACGGTCTACAACGGGCACGGCATTCGGCATAACACGCGGCTTCTTAACTACAATCCTTTTCATCGTTGGTACTACTTCCCGGAGATGACGCCGGACGAGTTCATTTTGTTTAAAGGCTATGATTCCGAAGACAATTGCAATCCGAGATCAGCTCACTCGCCATTTGATAATCATCGCGCCTATCCCAATGCAAAGCCCTCTAAGAGTATGGAGGGTTTGTTCTTCGTGTACTACGCCTGAGCGGCCGAGATCGCTTCGACGGTTTCACCAGACTCACAGGACTTGCTGATGGCGGGCGTCGGTCCACATGAGAGGTGTTCTTAGATGACCACAGTTCTAATCACGGGCACGAACCGGGGCCTCGGACTTGCGCTCACCCGGCGATACGCGGTCGAGGGAGCTGAAGTGATCGCCTGCTGCCGCGATCCAGCAAAGGCCCACGCGCTAAAGGAGCTCGCGGCGTCCTCCCGCGGCCGCGTCCGGATCATGCAGCTCGACGTGGCTGATGAGGCTTCGATCGCTTCCCTCAAGCTCGCGCTTGGCGATCAGCCGATCGACATCCTCATCAACAATGCGGGAATGAGCGACCCCAGCGCTCGGTCCGCCGACCGGATCGAAGCTGAAACCTGGATGACCACGCTACGTGTCAACGCTCTCGGCCCAATGCTCGTCGCGCATGCGCTGCGCGATAACTTGAGGCGGGGCTCTCATAAGAAGCTAGCGGCGATCAGCAGCAATCGTGGCTCCACCAGCCGCGCTGGCGGCGGCAATTACGCCTACCAAGCCTCGAAGGCGGCGCTCAACAATGGCATGCGCGCGCTCTCGCGCGACTGGGCGTCCGACGGAATCTTGGTCGGGATTCTGCATCCCGGCTGGGTCCGGACCGACATGGGCGGCGGCGAAGTCGCCTTCGTCTCGGCCGAGGAGAGTGCGCGTGGCCTCATCCGCCGGATTGCTGAGCTCATGCCAACGACCAGCGGCGCCTTTCAGGACTACCGGGGCGTAGCGATCCGGTGGTGAATGCCATCCGCTCTAGGCTGAGCGATTGAAACGCAAGGCCCGGCCCGCGAGCGCGCTCCGCCGGCCCGCCGAGGCGGCAAACCGGACCGGTAGGCTCAGCAACCCCGGCCGTCGCGGCGAGCGTCACAACGAGACGGAGTTCCGAGAAAAGTGCGAAGCGGCCGATGCACATCTTTGTCCTCGGGATCCAGGAGCTCCATTACGAGAACTTCAGCAGCGTCACGCGCCCTCGCGAATCTTGTGATGGCCGATGCCGGCCCGTGCCAGACTGCGCACTTGAATGCGATCATGCTCAGTGGTAGCGCGTTGCAGCCAGTGAGGCGGAGTTGAGCAAAGAGTCATATTGCCAGTTGAGGCAAGGGGTAGCGCTCCGAGAGCATCTTAAGGAAGGCATCTAAGGTCGGACTCTCATGTCGGCCCGCTAACAGGCCGAGAAGTCAAACCGGCTAGGCCGGTCCCATCGCGTAGCCCCGGTAGGTCAAGCCCGCATCGCTGGTCCCAATGTCAGAGTCGAGCACCAAGCTGATGCCTTGGCTTCATGCTGATCATGCTCTTGATAGTACCGTGGCTGACGTCGTGGCGCTCGATATCGGCACGATCGTCAGGAGAGACGAGTTTCGAAACCAGAAGATTCTCAAATTCCTGTCAGGGATCGTAATTGCTTAGCAGCGTCGTCTCGCCGCGCAAGTCGGTCCAGTAGATAATCTTGTGGGCAGTTAAGCGATCGTCTTGGGGAGGGCAACAAGAACACGCTCGCTCCACAGCGGCATGGTTCTGCAGTCCAATAGCGGCAGTCTCCATGTGACGATTAGGATATCGAGCCTGCCATTGCGAAGTGCCGTTGCCAGACGCGTCTGCGATCCTTCGACGGTCGCAAGGTCTGTCCGTGGAAATTTCTGCTTGATGTCCGAGCAAGACGCTTTCAGATTACCTGCCGAAAGCGACGCACAGAAGCCGATTGCCAGCCGACCGATCTCGCTGGTTTCAACGGACTTTGCGGTTGCTACAGTTAACATTTAACACCCAAATCATGCTCAACCAGCCGAATTGATCGGCTGAGGCTCGACGGCCTCAGCATCTCCGCGGCTGAATGAAAACTGCCACAATCGGCCGCGGTTGCGGTTGACCGGAGCTGCTCTAGCTTGAAAGCTTTTGCTGCTAAAGGATTGCTTGTTGGAAATCGCACATTTTGGAAGCGGAAAACCGCTCGATGTGCAGCAGTGTCTCGGGCATGTGCTTCATCCCGAAAGGCCTAGCTAGGCGGCCGATCGCATGACTGCTGCCCAGAGCACGGCCCTGAGATGCGGCCCCCCTCGCAGATGTGTTGTAAGGCATCGGCCGACAGCTTTTTCCATAGTGTTTCCGAGCGGTCGAACTCTTCCGATCGGACGAAGCGGCCATTTTGCGCCGCAGAATGCGCTCCATGCGGGCGTCGGTCACCGTCACGATCTCGGTCAGCCGAATGGAAAGGCCGAACTCGATCATAAGAGTTCGTAAGTAGCGGCAGAAAGTCTGTCCACCATCCGCTTTCAGCGCATCTGAAAGAAGATCGAGAGCAAAGCGGCTGCTCTCCCACACCTGATCGCTTCGTGGTGCCGGCTTTTCATCCAGAAGAATAGGGGAGGTGTTTCTAGGCATAGTCGGACCGGTCGAGGGCAGAAGCCGTACACGCGGCCCTGGATCCCTCCATCCGTCGCGCGATGCAGCAAATGCACCGGTCGAAGGACGTCAACTCGTCGGCTTCTTCCATGTCGCCGCTGACTTGGATATCCCATCCTAGATGCCGTTTGAAAACGCGATAACGTAGCCGGTGCATCGGCTTGACGAGCAGGCTCCTGCTTTGTATCGGTAACCAAAGCAGAGTAGCGTAGGCTAGCGCATCCTGTGCAGATGCATAGGTGAAACACCCGTCGCCTATCTTCGAGATTTCGATTGAGCAAGTAGCACGGCGGCTTGACGAATCGTACGAACGCCGAGTTTTGCCCGGGCATTATCTAGGTGAAAGGCAGCAGTCCCTCGGGAGATACCGAGAATATTCCCGATCTCCCATGCAGATTTGCCGCGAGAAGACCATTCGAGACATTCGAACTCACGAGGCGACAACAAAACGCCCCCGACCGCGCGATCGGACCCCGACATCCGCCTAGCGTGCGCATGGAATAGTATCGCCACAACCTGCAGAACCTGCGTGTTCTCGTTAATCAAGCGCTCGAAATCAATTCGCCGCTCGTTGGTCGCAAAGGTCACGGCGGCGATTCCACCCTCGTTATCGTGAATAGGGATCGTGAAGCCGCACCGAATGCCGAACTTGGCGGCTTCTTCAAATAAGTCACGCTCGGATTCCGACGTAACTGGCGGTCCGAGCCCAAGACCCCATTGAAAGGGGTGAGTATGGCGGATAGCCCAGCGAACCACGGGGTCGAAAGATTGATAGCGGTGCTGCAGATAGTGTCCTGTCCAGGGTGGGGGATACGTCGAGATCAGCTTGGGGGCGCCGCCCGGTTCGTGGGGTAAAGCAAGATATGCAAAGCAAGACAGGTTCAGCGCGGCCGCCATATCCGCCATGCTTTGCTGCGCTGCATCTCGATCAGTGCTCTCGGCCAGCCGATCGACGAATTTCTGAAAGGCGCGATACATCGTGGATGAAGACACGTTCTGGCAACCGGTCCTTTGCCATATCTATAACTACCGGGCGCAGTTTCGGGTTCGATCAGGCTATGCGTTCCGGAGACCTGCTGCTGGAGGCTTAGCGCGAATGCCGGAAGAGATATCTTCCTGACATTTCGATCGATCCTGTCGCAGTATACATCTTGAGGCGCGATGGCCAAGGCGGTGTTGAGGCCAAATCGATTCAGATCAATTACCTCTTGAACTCTGCGCTATCCTTCTTTCCGGCGGGCGCGGCCGAGCTGAGGGATAATACCATTCGATTCGGAAGTTCGGCCTGACTGATCCGCGGCGAGAATTGCCATATCGGTCTCGGTGGCGCCCATCTATCCGAAATCCTGCGCTATCCCGCAAAGATCGCAGAATTTCTGCGGCATTTGGCCATCTGCGTCGCAGGTTTGCGCCGGCCTTCCGATTAGAAGAGGCCGCCTAACGAAGAGTTTCCAGATGAAGATCGGTGTTCCCAAGGAAATTAAGACGCACGAATACCGCGTCGGCCTGACGCCTGGGGCCGTCCGCGAATATGTAGCCGCCGGCCACACCGTACTGATTGAGGCCAATGCCGGCGCCGGCATCGGCGCGACAGACGACAATTATCGCAGAGCCGGCGCAACGATTGTAAGCTCCGCTCGCGAGGTATTCGCGTCGAGCGAGATGATCGTGAAAGTGAAGGAGCCCCAGCTTTCCGAATGGGGCCATCTGCGAGAGAACCAGATCCTCTTCACTTACCTTCATCTGGCGCCAGACCCGGAGCAGGCTAAGGGCCTCATGGATTCTGGGTGCACCGCGATCGCCTACGAAACCGTCACTGATGCGCATGGTGGGCTTCCGCTGCTTGCGCCGAGGTTGCGGGCAGGCTTTCGATCGAAGCAGCTGGCGTGTCTCTCAAACGGCATGCGGGGGGCCGGGGGCTTTTGATCGGCGGCGTTCCCGGGGTTCAGCCGACGCGTATCGTGGTGATCGGAGGCGGCGTTGTCGGCACGCAAGCGGCGCGGATGGCGGCGGGCTTGGGTGCCGAGGTCACGATCCTCGACCGTTCGATACCCCGGCTTCGCGAACTGGATGAACTATTCAAAGGGCGCGTTCGCACCAGGTTTTCGACAATAGAAACTGTTGAGGAGGAGGTTTTCGCCGCGGATGTTGTCATTGGCGCAGTGCTCGTTCCCGGGGCGAGCGCGCCGAAACTTGTCAGCCATGGCATGTTGCGGTCGATGCGAAAGGGCTCGGTGATTGTGGACGTAGCTATCGATCAGGGCGGATGCTTCGAGACGTCGCGTCCGACGACACACGCCGATCCAACTTACGAGGTGGACAGTGTCATTCACTACTGCGTTGCCAATATGCCCGGAGCTGTCCCGGTCACCTCCAGTCAGGCACTGAACAACGCTACGCTGCCGTTTGGTTTGGCCGTCGCCAACAAAGGATTTGCAGCCGTGCTCGAAAATCCGCACCTGCGCGCGGGCCTGAATGTCTATCGAGGCCGGCTAACTTATAAAGCCGTGGCCGAGAGTCTCGGGTTACCATTCTCGCCGATCGATCAGGCTGCGGCCTGATCCCAGAGGTCCCCTTGGGGACTTTTCCTCCCTGACTTGGCGGGCCACTCCTTTCGGAGTGGCCCTTTTTATAGCTCCATCAGCCGGCTCAATATTATCGTCCTGTATGAATCTTAGTGACGGGCGGATGCACACGGCTCAGGCCGATGGAAAGCCACCGCAATGGCCGCGCGAGGCTCGCTTTCTCAACGCAAATCGCTGAGGCCACAGACAATCGGCGCGTCGTTGTACGAAGAGTGAATCAGATTATTTTGAGCGCTTTGGGTCTGTGTTGCACGGCTAGCCCCACGGTAGCAAGCGGGTGGACGGATGCTGGTCTGGATTGCGCAGATCCGCGTGAGTCTCTGGTCACAAAGGAGATCGCGCGCACCCAAGGTGCCGCGTAACCGGAACGTGCTGCGCTCAATGCGACGGCATTAAGCAGGTGCGACGTGCCCGAAGCTAGAACTATGGCAATACCAACTTGAATGCTAGTGGCGAACGCGGCGCAGACTGCGGCGTGATTGGCTGAACGTGGTGCGGCTCTTCGACGTTTTGTGCGGGCGCGGCTACGACGCCATGCACCGCTATACGCGCGACTAGCACAGGCACGTCGCGGCGCAACGGCCGAAGCTGAGCTTCGCGCCCGCGCCGGACAGGCGTCCCGCCGTCGCCGTTACGCGTTCAGCACGACGATCACGGGCGAACAATCGAACTGATACGCCTCGCCCGGCGGTTGCCAGAACTGCAGCTTGTCCTTGCCTTGCAGCGTGCCATGCAGATGTTTCGGAGAAATCGGTAAAAAAACGGCGCATTTTGCAGAATTTCTGCGATAACGGGTCGATGTTTGCTGTCGTTAGGCGCAGACGATGTTTTTTATTTTGCGCCGTGCGCAACGTGCGCGGGATAGGAGCTGATGTGAGATCTCCCCCAATCTTCTTGCCTGCGTCAGCAAAGGCGCATCAGCTGCCGAGCTTATTCCGCAGGCCGCTGTTTAGCAATTAAGAGAAGATCAATAGGAAATCGCACGATTTTGAACGCCAAAGTTGGCGCGGCCTCAGTTGAAATCTGGAGGACCTATCCTGACAGATGCGCTCGTGGGCCACCTCGAACGGTCCAATTTGGAATTGCCGTGAACCGCGCGGCTAATGATTTTGTCGCCTGGCCAAACGGAAGGCGCTTTCATCCTGTGATACGATCAGTGCAGGCCCTGCCCACACCATGCTGAATCTTCGCCAGATCGAAGCGTTCCGTGCTGTAATGGAAACCGGGTCGATCAGCCGGGCTGCCGAGCGGTTGTCAATTTCTCAGCCAGCGGTCAGCAAGCTAATCCAAAATCTTGAACTGAGCGCCGGGTTGGCATTGTTCGAGCGGCGTCCGGGCCGCGTAATGCCAACCCCTGAGGCATTCCTACTGTTCCAAGAAATCGAGCGCATCATGACGGGCCTGAACGGGCTCCAGCGCTACGTAGCCGATGTCCGCGCGATGTACCATGCGATGCTGCGCATCGGGGTGAGTCCTGCGCTATCCGTCGGGTTTATTCAGGATATCCTAATTAAGTATACAAAGACACATCCGTCAATGCGCGTCACGGTCCAGGCCCGAAGTACGGTGAGAATCATCGATTGGCTGCTGTCCGGCAGCATCGATATCGGCATTTCTTCACAGTCATTCGATCACCCTGAGGTGATCCAACTGCCGTTGTGCCGGCGATCCTACGTTTGCATCTTGCCCAATGGCCATCGGCTGAGTGAGCGCCCTTCGCTAGTGCCTGCCGATCTCGCAGATGAATATTTTATCTCCTTCGGCCCTGAAGACAGCCAGCCTATCGACCGAATATTCGAAATGGCCGGGGTAAAGCGTAGACTGCAGATTGAGGCCCCGACGGGTCCGACTGTCTGTGCGCTGGTAGCAGCTGGCCTCGGCGTGGCGCTGATCAATCCCCTCTATATTGGTAGGTTCGAAGGCGTGGTCGCCAGCCGGCCCATGGTCCCAACCGTCGAATCTGAAATCCAGATCCTCCTCCCGCGCCATCGGCCGCAATCTTTGGCGACGCGAGCCTTCATCGACAGTGCGAAGTCGGTTGTCGCCAGTTTGGCCGAAGTCCCTTAACCTGACGCAGGCGAGGAATTGGACGCTATCCGGACCCTATGGTGTAGGTTCACAACTCCCCGCCGACGCGTTCCCGCGAACAGCGAGTGGTGCTGACGCGCGGCGGTATTTCACAAGAAGCTGAAAGCTTCACTCGTCTGCTTTGGCGTAACAACACACGTAAGGAGATCAGCGGAGGTGTCAGCTGGCACGACCGCGGAAGAGTTTCCATTGCCGAGTTGGCCGAAGATGGATTTGAGTACCAACTGCTGGCATTGTCCGCAAGTCGCCAATCGAGTGTGCTATCGGCACGCGGCGCCACGGCGCATCCTGCAGATTTCGGGTGGGATGACCGCCTAGGTCTCCTGGATCCTCAATAAACGGCGATCGATGCGATCGAAAAGGATGCGGTGCGGATCACGGACGCGGAGATCAAGGCTGGCCAGCTTGCGCTTGGGCGTGACATGGCGTTCGCGTGAATTGTGTCCGAGCGGGTCCGTGACGAGCTGTTGTGGTACTGGATCTGTAGCCATGCGGCGTCGGTTTGATAAGCCGATCATCCATTCCCTCATGTCGCGCGATCTGATCGCGAGGAAGCTTGCGGGCGCCGCTGGCACGGCTTCGGGCAACGAGTTCACATAAGGCGCGTGACTGCGCAGCTGGACGGAAAAATCGCGTGTCGGCTGCCCGATATGTGGCTCCGATGTTGAGAGTGCCCGGCGCGGACAACGTCCAGGTTAACGTCCCAACCACTTCGCATTGAACCGCCATTCCGCGCTCGCGGAATGACTTGCTGAATGAGTCATCTCCCGGTTACCCGCTAGTGGCCGAGCGTCGCCTCTAGCGGACCGGCTCGTGTCGCGGTCCGACCTGAGAGCGGGATCGAATCGCTTTTGGCCCGCGGCGGCCGCGGGCATTGCGCTTAAGCGCGTCGACGTGCCAGTTGTACGGCTTGCGCCCGCCGTAGGTGTCGTCCTTGCTGTATCCGGCCCAGGCGGCCTGGATCACCTTCTCGGGAAGGCATTTGAGCTTCCGACCGTCCACATTGCATAGAGCTGCTCGCTATAGTGAGGAAGGGGCGGTGTCGCGAGACATCGCCTATCCCGATCAATCTCTGAATGTGGACTGGTCCCAGTGGGAGATGCTGGCTGGGCCGGCCGTGGGGCAAGACCATCGCGGGGCAGGCCAAGCTAGGTTTCGCCGCCAGAGCAGCGCGTCGGATCACGTCATGGCGCCGCAAACATCCGCGCGCCGGCAGGCTCCCTCCTCGTGGGCAGTAAGTGCCTACGATGGATTCTGGCGTGAAACTGAGAAATTAGCCTGAAATATGCGTGCCTAGAGCTGTATTAGCTGAGCTACATCTTGGCCAGTGGGTAAGTTTTACTTGGCGACGGCGTTCTGTCCTGCCCTGCGGACGAGTAGCCGAACCCAGTCAGAATCTGCGGTTTCGCGCTACCTGACGGAGAGGGCGGGTGGACGAGATCGTGGCCGAGACGAAAAACCAAAGTTTCGAAAAAGTGCTCGGCGGTTGTTCGAAGCCTCGCCCCGAGTGTCGTCTCGCGAATCCTGCGCATTGCCCGCCGCCGCCTTCGACCTCCACCGCGCTGGTTCCGTATGCCTGATATTACGGTAGGGAAATGGATATGCCCAATCACTTCAAGGAACGGTTAACCTCAGGTCCGCCTCAGATCGGCAGCTTTGCCTCGGTCTGCGCACCGGCCACTGCGGAGGCCATGGCATGCCACGGCCTTGATTTCGTGATGGTCGATCTCGAGCACGCGCCGAACGACATCTCGACGTTAGTGATGCTGTTAGCCGCAACTGAGGCGGGCGGCGCTGAGCCGATCGTGCGCGCGCCCTGGAACGATGCTGTGTGGTTGAAGCGCATACTCGACGCCGGTGGACGCTCAATCATGGTGCCCTTCATCCAGACGGCGGAGGAGGCGGCGCGCGCCGTTGCAGCCGTGCGCTATCCTCCCCAAGGCGTGCGCGGCGTCGCCGCAATGACGCGTGCGAGCCGATACGGCGCCCGGCCCGACTACATGAAGGTCGCGAACGAGGAGACCTGCGTAATCATGCAAATCGAGACAAAGGAGGCACTATCACGCATCGACGAGATCGCGGCCGTGCCGGGAGTCGACGCCATATTTTTCGGACCGTCCGATCTTGCCGCTTCGCTCGGCCTCATCGGTAATCCGCTGCATGCCGATGTGCAGGGCCAGATCGCCCAGGGCTTTGCCGCAGGCAAGAGAATCGGCGCGAAGGTCGGCGTGCTCGGTTCGACGCCCGAGCAGTGCGCTGCTTTCGTCAAGCAAGGCTTCGACTTTGTAATCCTCGCGACGGATCTGGGAATCTTCGTGCGCCAGCTTAAGACCGATATCGGAGTGATGGAGGCAAGTAGCGGCTGGACGAGGCGTTCTTAACGCTCTCGCCGAATTCGCTCGTCGTCAAGCCAGCCGCGGCCGGAACCGCTTGCGCAATTGGCGCTGACCGGAATGGTTTCTTGCAAGGTGATCGGAGTCTCGTCGCGACCATAAGCTCAATCCATTCTTGACGCGTAACGCAATGATCTTCAATGCACAGCCGAAAGGCTTAAAACAGCACTTCCAACTAGGAATACTCTGTCTCTCGCACGTCGTCATCGCCTAGGCCATTTCGCCAATCCTTTGACTTGTCGGCCGAAGCGCAGGACGTGATTGCGTCGGCTGGGCTGCAGCCAAGCGCTGCTCCGCCGGATCTTCAAGCGGAAGACTCCGTGAAGCGAAGTAAGCCCACATCGATTTGTTGTTGTTCCGTGGCAATGTGAGTTAGATAAGCCCTGCCGAACGACAAGTGCATGATGTGGTGAGCGAGAAAGGAGAAGACAGGAGCTAAGTAAAGATGGCCGGCAGAGCCATAGCGTTAGGGTCTCTGCGGCCGATTGCGATACAATGGCGACGAATGTCCGCTACGGGCGCGCCGTGAAGCGTTCTTCTTCAGCAACACACGGCCATCGACGACAAGATCGGCATCATTCAGGACTCGCGATTACAACTGAACGCAAGCGGGATCGAACCCCGGCAGAGGCAGGCGGTCGGCAGTGCTGGCCCTGTGCTAATTGGCAAGGCTGAGGATATCGCCAGCCGCTTTCGCACTGCATACGAGAGCACAACTTTGCGCGGCAATCCCGGGTGTCCAAGCCCGACAACCGCTATGCCACGAAGCGCCAGCGCGCCGCAGAGGTGTTCATGGAAGGCTCCCTAACGCGTGCTCGCCAGTCGTAGCGAAAGCCATCAGCTGGCCGAACTTCAAAGGGGCCGGAGCCGCAACGCTGCCGGCGGGCTTGCCTGCACAAAATCGACTTCGAACAGAAACGTCAGACCTCCCGATGGGCGGCCATTCGCTAGGCTGCGATCAACGAGGCAGGAGTGTGTCCGCCGCGCATTCAGGCACGTCCTCCCTCCAGCGCGACACGACTGGATCACGCCAACCATCACAAGCCTTAAGGTTGGGCTTCTTGCAACCCCTGCTGCGATTCTGATTGCCGTCCCAGCTGCATACGCAATCGTCCGGGTCAGTTTCCTGGAAAAGGAATCATTGCCGCAACTCTCATTTGCCGATGATCGTGCCCGGCGTGATTCTCGCGATCCCGCTCTAGGCGCTCTGACGTCCAGTTACGTGCCCCTCTCTCGGCAGCGATCGTTGGTGAGAGGGGTACGCGGTCATGGAGGAAGCGCCGGAGCTTTGTGGAGGCGATCCCGAACCTGAAGAGCCGGATTGCGTTGACGACGGTCTATGCCGCCGGATTACGGGTATCGGAAGTCGTTTTCCTCAAGATCGCGGATATCGACAGACAGCGGATGGTGATCCGGGTCGAGCAGGGTAAAGGCGACAGGCACCGTTACGTCATGCTCTCGCCACAGCTTCTGAGCATTCTGCGGGCCTATTGGCGCTTGACCCGACCAACGCGCTGGCTATTTCCTGGTCGCATGGCGAGCGGCCGCTGTAGCCCACCGTGCTGCGGCGACCTGCCGCTCAGCTCGCACCGCACAGCTAGCCTGAGCAAGCACGTGACGGTGCACACGCTGCGGCCAAGTTTTGTGACCCATCTTCTGGAGAACGGCGCCTTGCGAGATCCCAAACAGCCTGCCAGTCGTCGGTCGCGCATCCGAGCGCAGCACATCACTCGCTCGCTGCATCGCGCTCTTGGCCCCATCAATGCGGTCACTCACATCCGCTGAATCTAGCCAACGTGCGGCGATCACAGGCGCGCCTTCCCAGCAGCCGTCCCTGCTGCACTATTCCCATAAAGCCCACAACTCCGCAGCTTCGTTCAATCCGGCTTCTATGCGGTCGCATGCCTGAAAGAGCGCGCGGCTCGCGCCTGCCACGCGACCTCGCAAAAACCCTCAAGATTCCCTTCCAGGGCAAATCGTGATTCACCCTGAGGGCTGGTGATGGACCCCAGCCCCCACGGCTAAACCCCTCTCGCCGGACCTTCGCCTTTTGTTCGGCTCGTGGAAGATAAGGGCATGAGCTGTCGGGGCGTCGCCGGCCGGTTCGGCGTTGCGCGGTCGAAAGCGATCGACTGGTCAGTGAGCGGCGGAGCACCGGCGCCTGTGAGGCGGGAGCGCAGGGTGGCGACCGGCGTTCAGCTCAGATCGAGGGGCATGCTGCAGAGATCCTCTCCCTGGTCGAGGCTACCCCTGACATGACGCTGGCCGAGATCGCCGATCATCTCTTCAAAGTCCATGGCGAGCGTTTCGTGCCGAGCGTAGTCTGGCGGTTCTTCGATCGCCGAAACATCACATTCAAAGAAACATCGCATGCCAGCGAGCAGGATCGCCCGGAGTGGCCGCTGAACGCGCGGCGTGGAAGGCATCCCAGCCTGAGATCGACATCCACCGGTTGGTGTTCATCGACGAGACCGGAGCCTCGACCAAGATGGCGCGGCTCTATGTCCGTTCGCCGTACGGCTAGCGCTATGTTGCAGTGCTCCCGCATGATCATTGCAACATGGGGAGCTCCGTCGGCGCGCGCAGGGCGACCGGCATTACGGCGCTGATCGTCCTCGATGGCCCCATGGATGGTTCGGCGTTCGAGGCTTACGTGACGCAAGCCCTCGTGCCGACACTCAGGCCAGGCGACATCGTAGTGATGGACAATCTCGCAGCACACAAGCGGGCAAAGTCGGCGTCGCAATCGATGCGGCGGTCGCCCGGCTCCTCTATCGGCCGCCTTATTCGCCCGACCTCAATCAGTCGAAATGGCCTTCGCCAATGTCAAGGCCGCCCTTCGAAAGGCGGCCGCCAGATCAATTGAGGCTTTGGTCAACGTTATCGCCGTTGCCTTGGCCGCCCTTCGTGAAGCCTGAGCAGGTCGTGGGGCTCGTCTCCTTTGCTCGCCAGATACCGACGAAGTCCGCTGGCCGCCTTGCGCGCTAGCCCGCATTTCTCACACTACCGATTGATTAAGCCAAGAGCGAGGTTGTGCTGTGTTGGCGATTGGCGAAGCGCAGGGGTGCTGTTGCGCCGCGGGCCCTGATCGGTTTTGGAGATTTGCGGTCTCCGTGCGAGGGCACGGATGTTTCTGCGTGCTCCGCCCATTTGCCCAAATGTGGTTAGACCGCGCCTTCCCAGCGCCGCGCGACGGTTCAGGTTTTATAGTCAGGCTCTCGCTTATCCAGGATCCGCTTGAGCGCATCGAAGTGCCAGTCGTACGACTTGCGCCCGCCGTAGATGTCCCCCTTGCCGTACTCGGCCGACGATCTTTGAATTACTTGCTCGGGCATAACTTTGAGCGGCCGACCTGTCCAGATTGCGTAGAGCTGCACCTGCGCCGCCCTTTCAGCATAGTAAAGCAGGTCGTAGGCTTTGGCCACAGAAGCCGCCACGATACTGACGCCATGGTTTGCCATCACGAGAATTTCTTTATCGCCAATTAGGTTCGCAAGACGTACGCCTTCGTCTGCCGAGAAGGCCGTGCTATGGTACCCGTTGTCGTATGCGGTGCGCGTCATCATTCTAAGCTCTGTCCCGCCAATTGGGAGAAAACTCTGATCATCCAAACGCGCCAGCGCACTAGTGAATGGCATATGAGAGTGGAGCACCGTGTCGGCGTGCGGGACCAATTTATGGATAGGGGCGTGAATGCAATAGCAGGAGGGTTCGATAACGCCATCGCCGACGTGCAGCGTACCATCGTATCCGACCTCCATGAAACAGCTTGCGGTGACTTCCGACCAGTGGAGTCCGAAAGGCATCTGATAGTAGAGGTCACTGTGGCCGGGCACGCGGGTGGTGAAGTGGTTGAAGATGCCCTCATTCAAGCCGTGCATTACCGCGAGACGGTGAGCGGCTGCGAGATCGATGCGCGTCTGCCATTGCGTCGCTTCGATTTCGGGGGTGTTTCCGCTTGAAATGGACGGTCCGAGGTTCGCTTGACCCTTGCGCATCGTGTAGTCTCCTTCAATAGGTTAGCCGGCCTTTATCAAAGTGCGGCTACCAGCGGCAGTGAAGAGAGTCAAAGAACAAATCTTCGGTATGCTATCCGTGAAAGTTATGGGAATCGTGCTCTCGATGCGTCAACCCCGCGGCAGCTGGTTTTGTCGTTTGGCCCAGCAGAAGGATCACCAGGCTGGCAAACATGGTGGCTGGTGGCAGGCAAACATCCATGAGCAAGCTAGCCGCAGTACCCCTGGTGGCGACATCCCGAAGTTGCTTCAGTGTTGACGTGTTGAGTGGGAGCGAAACGACCGCACCCGGGCGGAGGAAGAGGCGAAGTTCGAGCAGCTGCAAGAACTCATCGATACGCGTGTAGGCTTTGCGAACCTGTTCAACTGGTACAGCGATCTGTCTAGCCATCCGCTGGACGGGCGAGTGCCGGAGCCGATCAGCCCACGCGTGTGCAGTCTCGCCTACAAGATGTGGAACCGCGCCCAAAGCGAGAATATGACCATCCGTGAAGGCAGCTGGCCGCCGCTACCGGCCCATTGCTGAAGGGCACGGCCGAGGATATCGCCGACATCATGGAGACGTGGATCGACGAGGAGGCCGCCGACGGCTTCAACACCGAATCCAGGATTTGG
Source organism: Bradyrhizobium sp. WSM2793 (assembly GCF_000379585.1). Classification (NCBI taxonomy): domain Bacteria; kingdom Pseudomonadati; phylum Pseudomonadota; class Alphaproteobacteria; order Hyphomicrobiales; family Nitrobacteraceae; genus Bradyrhizobium; species Bradyrhizobium sp. WSM2793. The sequence continues at coordinate 41,998 of NZ_KB902798.1, forward strand.
TTGAACTGGTCGTGCCCGAACTGCGCCGTCGCGGCCGGTTTCGCAGTGAATACGAGAGCACAACTTTGCGAGGGAATCTAGGTCGGCCGAAGCACGTCAACTGTTACCTCGCAGAGCGCCAGCGCTCGCCGCTAGCCGGCGAATAGCCGCGGAGTTCTCAGGCCAGGTCGTGGAGGTGCGGGCAAGCCCCACGTGCTCTTGGAAATGCTGCGCCAGTTCGATGTGCTAGTGTGCTTCATTTTCTGTTGAGAAGTTTTGGAGAGTGGCGCGGGTCAAGGAAACTTACCGCGCTCCTCTGCCTTACTCGTGCGGATGACTGCCCAATGGAGTCAAAGCCGTCATAGGGGCTCAAGGACGGCATGACAGCGCGAGGGATCTCCTCCCGAGCTGCCGCTAAGCTTTTAGGAAACGTGCAAAAATCACGAATTTATGTCGTTTACCTGCGTGAAGCGACAAAGAAACGTTGTGCTTCGTCGATAACCCGCTGCTAGTTTATTTTTTAGTAGTCGATTTCCGCGCAGGGCCAGTGAAATCCGATGGACAGTTCCGGTCGACTTGCGAGGGGGCATCGACCATTTGCCGATCCAGGATGCCGTAACGAGCCGCCGTGCTTCTAACCCCCCTGCGGCCATCAGATGGGTTCTCAATCTTCGGCCTCCAAAGCACGATCATTATGGAGCGCTTTTCGAAGGACAGCGCTGGCGCGGCTTTGCAGCCTATTCAGCTGGCGTTTCCGCGGAGTTTCATTTTCCGTCTGCGCTCGGTTTGCGCGGTCCCCGGAGAGGGGTGCTTCGAGCAGATGACAGGCGAAGGCCTGCTACCATAGGAGACGATCAAGGTGTCAAAACATAAGAGGATGATGAAGCTGGGGATCAACTTGGTGAGCAACGGCGGCCACAACTCTGGCTGGCGCCATCCCAAGGCGGATCCCGCTGTTGCAAATAACTTCGAAGCATATGCGAACGTGGTCAGGGCAGCGGAGGAGCAGAAGCTACATTTCATGTTTGTCGCAGACGGAGCTGCCGTTCGCATTCGCCACAAGAACGCTGAGGAGTTGAGCTATCACGGTCATATCGACCGGTTCGAGCCGTTGACGCTCTTGTCGGCACTTGCAGCCGTTACAAAACACATTGGCCTCATCTGCACCGCCGCCACCACTTATAATGCGCCTTATGTGCTTGCCCGCAAGTTCGCTTCGCTAGACCACATCAGCCATGGTCGCGCCGGCTGGAACGTGGTGACCGGCTGGAGCGAAGAAGAGGCGATGAACTTTGGCAAGGACATGCTGGTGGAGCATTCCGAGCGCTACAAGCGCGCGGCGGAATTTGTCGGGCTGGTCAAAGGACTCTGGGATAGCTGGGCAGACGATGCCTTTGTCCGCGACAAGGAGGAAGGGCGCTATTTCCATCCTGAACGCCTTCGCATTCTCAACCATAGCGGTGAGTTCTACAAGGTGCGTGGTCCGCTGAACATCGAGCGGCCTCCGCAGGGGTACCCTGTCATTGCGCAGGCCGGAGGCTCAGGCCCAGGCCGCGAGCTGGGTGCGGCAACGGCCGACATTATTTACACCGGGCAGAAGGACGTCAGAATCGCGCGGGAATTTTATTCCGACATGAAGTCGCGCATCGGCGGTGCCGGCCGCAACCCAGACAAGGTCTTCATCATGCCTGGCATCATGCCCATTCTTGGCGATACGCGGGAACAAGCTGATGAGGAGATCGCCCTTCTCAATGCAGCCGTCCATCCCCGGGTTGGCATGCAGTACATAGCTGACATCTTCGGCGATCTCAGCGCCTACGAGCCTGACGACTACATGCCGCTGCCCCTTCCGCCTGCCAACGGCGTAAAGAGTGCCCGCGAGCAGTGGGAGCGGCGCCTGAGGGAAACACCGATGACCATCCGCCAAGTTTATGAGTCGATTACCATGTCTGCCGGCCATTTGATGATAGGCGGAACTGTGGAAACCGTTGCCGACGCCATGCAGGAATGGTTCGAGACAGGAGCCTGCGATGGCTGGAATCTTCTAGCGGCCTATCTGCCAGGGTCCGCGTACGAGCACCTGAGCAAACTTGTGCCCGAACTCCGCCGCCGTGGCGTATTCCGCAGCGAGTACGAAGGTGCGACCCTCCGCGAAAATCTCGGCCTGTCCAAGCCGTCGAACCAGTTTTTCGGCGAGCCGTCTGCCCGACAGAAGTAGCCAATCGATGCTTGGGACCCTCGGTCCCAGGCATCGTCTACGGCTATTGTTGAAATATTAAATCATCTGGGATCGAAGTTCACCAGATTGCCATGCCTCCTGAAGAAGAGGCGTTACAACTGGCCCAACGAGAATTCGAGGAGTTTGACACGAGATCGTTGCGAGGAACGGATGCGCTAACATCGGCTATGGCGGATGCACACCGCTCGGTGCTTCCTACCTTCCCGCCCAACGTCTAGCAGTCAGAGGTGACTGCCCGGGGCCCCCTCGCTGTGCTCCACCCGCCGCCGCAGCACGGAATCGCCAGACCGAGTTCCTTGGCCACAGAACCGATCGAGCGCCCGCTCGACGCTACGAGATGAACCGCTTGCCGCTTGTAGTCGTCCGTAAACAACCGACGTTGACGTCCTTCCATCCGTCACCTCCTGGCTCTTCGAGCCTACTAGGTGTCCGTTAATTCGGAGGAGGTTCAGACTTCCAATTGTGCGTGGCACGGTGTAGCTGCGCCGATTGGCTACCGTACCATCCAGCTCCCCACTGTAACCAACCGCGACATCTCCGCCTTGAGGTCAAAGCGAACCTGGGGTCTAACTAGACGCCTCTTCCGCCCGCTCAGCGCGCACCGCAGGGTGCAAGAGTTTAGCAGGCCATAAAGCGAGAAACTCCCGTATTAGCGCCCTTATCTCCGAAATTCTGCGCAAGTCCTCCGGCGTGTGGAGGTTTCACGCGGCCAAGCCTTGCATTCTCAGGGCTCGCCTATCGCGACTCTGCCGCGCGCGCCTTGCCGCAATCATTGCGCCCTCAGGCGACCACTGATCGACTTGCTCCGATTACACGTCACATGATCCGGCGTAAGGCGCTGCACCCGATTCCATATTTGGCCGACGTGCTCAGCACCTTGATCTCACATCCGGAGATGATCATCCGTTACGTCCGCGCGACCTCAGTCGCATCTAACCGCACGGCCCGAACGGCTCCTATTACGACCTGAGCTACCGCGATTTGTGTATTGCCGATCAGCTTGTGGGAGCACGCCTGGCGATAAACCGGCTGCGCGAGGACTGTCGCGCTTTGGTCGATAATTGCGGGATCTTTCGCACAACCGAAGCAATGCGGGCCATAGCTGACGACTCAGATGACGGGCCAAAACCGCCCCGGCAGCGCGTATTCCGGGAGAGCATCGCGGCCGCAGATAGACGCTCGATTCCTCTGCTGGCCGAGATCGATGAGGCGATGCCTTCCAACAGAGCTGCAGCCGCACGAGCGGATGTTGCTGTGAAAAAAACGGGAATGGGCGACAATATGCACGTCTTCGCCCCGCGACCTGGCCGTCCGCCGACGAAGATTGTCGATCCACGGATCCACTCCAAGAGGTCTTCTGGCGACATCACTATTTACCGCGCTCGCAATCAACCGCCAGGAGTTCATCAGCCGCGCGGTCGGGCACGTCTTCTTTCCAGCGCACCGATCCGAACGGGCGCTCCAGCATGCGTCGGATGCGGACGGGCTCAGGGCCGATATGGAAAGCCATAGCTTGTTGATCCAGCGCGCGCTCCAACTGCGTCGAGCGGTTGCGTTGGCGCAAATAATCCAGCCATGTCGGGCAGTGATAGCGCTCCGTCCACAGCTCGGGATCGGCGACATCGCGCGCAATTGACCAGCCATAGGCCCCGTTACGCTGGCGAAACAGCTGTACGCCTTGCATCACATTGTGAAAGTTGCGCGCATTATCCGGAGCGACGCGATATTCGATCTCCACCACTAGCGGTCCGCTGCGGTGGGTGAGCGGGAGACGCACCTCGGGATCGGCGAGTGCCTCGCCGTCCTCGCTGCGCGCGTTAATGCGCGGCATCCTAAGCCAGAGCCCAAGCAACGCCGAGAGCAACATCAGCGTGGCGGAGACAAGCAGCGCTATCTCGACGCCAGCAGCATCGGTGAGGCGGCCCCAGCCCCAGCTCCCGATCCCAATGCCCCCAGAGTACGAAGCCTGATAGACCGCAAGCGATCGGCCTGCGACCCAGCGAGGCGCGGAGAGCTGCACGCCGATATCAAACAACGTAAACACCATCATCCACATCGCGCCGGCCAGAACCAGTGCGGTTGCGGTCAGAATTGGCTCACGGCTCATCGCTACGGCCGCGGTCGCGCCGCCCATGGCGAGCGTGCAGGCGCGCACAGCGGCTTCGCCGCTCATGTGCTTGCGCATCTCGCCGATACAGAGTGCGCCGATGACAGCGCCAAGACCAAAGGCGCCGAGCATGATCCCGTAGGTCTGCGCACCACCGTGCAATAGATCGCGCGCTACCAGCGGCAGGAGCGCCGAGATCGAGCCTCCGATCGCGCCGGTTGCCATGGCGCGAGTCAGCACGACCTTGATCGACGGCGAATTCGTGATATAGCGCACCCCCGAAACAATGGCGCGGGTCAGGTGTTCGCGCGGCAACCGCGACGGCTCCGCCACACGCTTCCAGAGGAAGAGCGCCACTACGAGCGGAACGTAGAGCACGGCGTTAAGTGCAAACGCCGCGACTGCACCCGCGATAGCAACCACAATGCCACCGATCGCGGGTCCGAAACTGCGTGCGATGTTGAAGCTGATGGCGTTGAGCGCAACCGCCGCCGGCAGCGCCTCGGCCGGAACCTGCTCGCTGACAGAGGACTGCCAGGCGGGCCCCATCAGCGCTGCGCCGCTGCCGACCAGAAAGCAAAGTGCAAGCAACAGATCCGGCGTGGTGAGACGCAGCCACTCGAGCGCAGTCAGCGCGGTCGTGCCGCAAAGCGCGATACAGAGTGCAGCCAGCGCCACGAGCCGGCGATCATACATATCGGCAATAGCGCCCGCGAGCAAAGAGATCAACATTACCGGAACCATAAAGGCGGTCTGCACCAGCGCGACCTTGTCAGCCGACGACGTCATTTCCGTCATGGCCCACGCCGCACCGACGTTCCGTATCAGGATGCCAAGATTGGACAACAGGCTTGCCAGCCAGATATGTCGGAAGGCTGCATAGCGCAGCGGCGCGGTGATGCCATCAACCCTGAACGTCTGGGCTTTGGGCAGATCAGTCATCCCGGCTCTTACCTCGCTTGCAATAATCGAGTTGACACCGGACTCAGTGCTGGTCCGGAAAAGTGTGCTGCTAACAAGGGGGCAGGTGCTTTTCCAACCGCCTCTACTTCGCGCAATTTGGGTCCGAAAGCCTCAGGAGGTCCGCTAACGCCCTGAGGTGCTCCTGGGAACTGGTACTTGTCACTCGCGCGCGACAATCTGCCTGTCTCCCTGGTGAAAGTGAGCGTGAGGCCTTTCGCACGCAGCCTTGTCAGCTTCGTCGAAATAGCAGCGCCATTGTCGGGATGGGATACGAGGATGTCCCGCCCCTGAGCGGAGTTCACCGCGCTCAGGTAGGGCACTTCCGGCTCGACCATGGTCTCGACTGCGAAATTCCTGCTGTATCCGGTGAACATTGCATCAAAGTCACGCTTGCCGGAGGCGAGATTGTATTTGGTCAGGCTGAACCTCATCTGAAGCTCTTGAAGGCTCAAGTTCCTGTGCTTTCAATGGTCTCGTCGAGCGGATGGGTAAAGTTCGTGATCGAGTAACTCGGGTATGAAGTACAGCTCTGATTCAAGACCTTTCCATCTTTAGTCTTGCGTTCGCAATATTGGACGCGCGACGCTCGGGTCGGATAGGATGACCAGTCTGATAGCAGTGGATAGACGTCATTCGGTCTTAGCGCCGCAGTAAGCCTCGCCCAGGATTTCCTCTTCTCCTGAAACTATCGGCTTCGCGGCCTACTTTAGCCATTCCTGTTCGCTGTTTGCGAAGTGGTTACGACGCGCAATGTCTGAAGCCGAAATCACGCTGCAATGGCGTCCTCGGGGTTCGTAGGCCTAAGCCGTTCGTGCGCGACAGCTGCGCCTGACGACCAAACCGTGTCCGGGGACTAGTTCGCGAGTGAGTTCGGATTATCGAGGGCCTTAATTTCCTTCGGAATACCAGTGCGACTCTGATAGAGCCAGAAAGTAGAAGAGCGACGGTGCCGAGTTTCGTCGTTCTATGCGAGTAAACGATGAAAAAGAGCGAGAAAGTGCAGATCGACGGCGTGAGACATCGGCTCGCGTCGCGTCAATCTTGCGGAATTTCTAATGGAATCGCAAAGTCGCTTTTGCGCGGTCTATCACGACCATTGTCTTAAATCGTTTGATGTCCGCGTTCTCATAGAAGAATCGCCCAGTAAACTGCTCATAATCCGCGAGCAATGCCTTCTTGAAGTTATCAACTATATCCGAGCGCTCGCGTTCCAGAGTCACTAGCACAAGCATATGAATAGGTCTTCCTACCGCCTCCGCCGAAACGATAGAGACGTCGACCTCGACGATGCCTTCCGAACGGAGCCGCTTCAGTCTTCGCTGGCACGCCGTAGAAAGCCCCGTGAGCTCTCCGATCTCTTCAGAAGTTAGGCGGTTATTCTTTTTGCACGATCTCGAGGATGCGGGCGTCTATTCGGTCGTATTGGATACGTGAATCCGTGCGCATTTCGTCGCAAAGAGAGTGTACGACGCAGGAAATCAACAGAAGACGGCGAAATGCGATGCAAATCTGTCTGAGGCATTAGTACCCTAAATTCGTGACGGAACAAATGACGCTTGGGACTCTCAATGGTTCGGCACAAACATCCGCATTTAGTAGGTTTTGCTAGGAGTGCCGGCGAGGCTGGCATAGCCGCGATTTTGTCGCGAGGACCGCAGCGGCCGACTGCCGCTGGACTACAAGCAGTGAGAAGTTGTTGTCGATCCCGCCGCTGGGCCCCAGATGTCGCTTGTTGCGAGTACCGCGGATATCAATTTGGCGCTCGCCATGGCTGAACGAGCTTTTCCTGCATCGCGAGAATCATCACTAGCGGAGTTGCGGGCCAGGCGAAAACAAGGGAAAAGGAGGCGTGAATGCGGGCTAAGCTGCTGCTTTCATTTGGAGTGGGATTGGCTGCGTTGGTGTCCGGCGCGCCTGGCCGGGCTCAGGATCAAGCGCAAGTTTGCGTGTCTGCAAGCGGTGGCACCTTTCAGGACGCGCTGCGCGAATCAATTTTCAGGCCGTTTGAGAAGGCGACTGGCATCAAGGTCATCGAGACGGTCGAGCAGCCGCTGGCGAAGTTGCGGGCGATGGTTAACACCGGAAATCCCGGATGCGACGTCGTCATGCTGACGTCGAACAATTATTTCGTCCTCTCGAGGGAGGGCGTGCTCGAAAAGATTGATTATGATTCAGTCGACAAGAAGACCTTCACCGACTTTCCGAAGGATAAAGTAACTCCTTACGGGGTCGGCACTTTCGTCTATGCTAAAGTTATTTCCTTCAACACAAAGCATTACTCTCGAGAGAACGGGCCGAAGAGCTGGGCTGATGTATGGGACGTCAAGAAGTTTCCCGGTCCGCGAATCCTCGATGCTGGGGAAGGCCGCGTGCTTGCGACCATTGAGGCCGCGCTTCTCGCCCAGGGCGTGTCGTCTGATAAGCTCTATCCGATCGATCTAAAGCGCGCCTACGATTCCCTCGCGCAACTGAAACCGAACGTTGTCAAATGGACGACGACGGGGGCGATGGGGCCTGAGGCGTTGATCTCCGGCGAAGCGTTCATCGGAGCGGCGCCCATGGGTCGTATCCAGCAAGCCAAGGAGCAGGGGGCGCCCGTCGATTACGTGTGGAACCAGGCGCTCCTGCTGAACGACTACTGGACCATCCTGAAAGGGACGACGAACTACAAGAATGCCATAACGTTCATCGAGTTCGCGTCCCGACCCGAAAGCCAAGCTGGCATGGCCAAGTTGCAGGCGGTAGGTCCTCTCAACAAGCGCGCCTTTGATCTCACGGAGCGGGCGAAACTGGCGCCCACCTATGCGGAGAATTTGGCGCATGCGATCTACTTGGCTCCCGGTTGGTGGGCCCAGACCGACGGCTCAGGAAAGAGCAATGTTGAGAAAAACAATGCAATGTGGAACGCTTGGATCCTGCAGTGAGCGGAGTGCCCTGGCGCGGCGCCGGTGCAGCTCGCGGGTGCCGAGCTCGGCCGGCCGAGATCCGATGGACGCGCGATGATGCCGCCGAGCGCCCAGCCGAGTGCGACGCCCCATAGCGCGAAAGTATTGGTGGGCCTGCTATTGCGCGAGCTTGCTGATTCAAGTCGTTGTCAGTGGTCCGAAGCTGGGTCAAGGCAATACGAACTCGCGCGAAGCTGGCGTTAAACGCGGCGAAACTGGCGCGCAAGCAACTGGCCCTAGGGCGGCTCAGCGAGATCCTCCCCGCCGCCCGCTATTATGGCGGCTAAGACGCGGTGGGGCGCTATGCACGACTGGCAGCGCTGCAACGGGATCCCTATGCGCTCTGAGCTTCGCGCCGGGCGACGCGTATCAGTTCGATTGTTCGCGTACGGCCAGGATAAAGGTGGGCATCTCTGGCTCTGTCACAAGGGCATGACTGTGCATCTATGGACCTTCCAATCCCTTGCGTGTGTCATGCCGAGTTTCGGGCGACGAAATCGGTACAAAGCGCCGCATGTTTTGCAGAATTGCTGCAATGGTAGGTGATCTTCGCTGTCTTAAGCCCCAACAATATCATTACTTCTAACTGCGAGCGCAACGCGCAAGCAAACAAAATGGACAGGAGCTGGACAATTGCAAGATCTCTCCCCCTCTTCCCGGAACGCGGCGGCCGAAACTCGCGGAGCGACGCCACGGCTGAGCGTGGACGCGTCGCTTGCCGGCCGACTATGCGGTGTGGGCAAGAGCATGTTGGTCCGGGAAGCCAGAAAGAATTATGGCGGCGAACGCCGTTACAAAAAACTCACTTTACACGTCGCTCCAGCGGAGTTCCTGACGTTGCTTGGGGCAAGCGGCTCTGGAAGATGACAACGGCGGCCAGGCGCGTTCACGTGGATAGGTACCATCCAATCGCTTGCATATTTGTCGGCTGCGACTGCCGCTTCGGCGATCGCGTCGTGCTGCCGGCCATTCACTGAGCTCGCGGGAGGGATTTTTGTCAGCCAGTAGCTTTTCCGCGGACAGTTCCTTCCGCGCGGTAATGCGGAAACTTGCTTCTTCCGTCGTGATCATTACCGCGCGCAGTGGCGGACAGAAGAATGGGTTGACTGCAACGGCGATGTGCTCGCTATCGATGGACCCCCAATCGATTCTAGTCTGTGTCAATAAAGACGCATCGGCGGCAGAACTCATTCTGCAGAGCCGTTGCTTTGCGGTCAACGTTTTGGCTCAAGACCAGCAGGAGATCGCAAGCCTTTTCTCAACACCAAAGCTTGCGCCAGAACAGCGGTTCTGTGGCGCTAGCTGGCATGAATTAAAGTCTGGAGCACCCGTCCTAGCAGATGCACTTGCCAGCTTGGATTGCGAGGTGGCCACTCATATTCTGTACGGAACTCACTACGTATTTGTGGGTCGTGTTCTGGCCATGCAGTGTCGAGACGGTCAAGGTCTCCTCTATTGCAATGGTCAGTATCGGAGATTGGAAGAGCCAGCCTGAGTGGACCTTCGACTTCCTTTAGCTCTGCGCGCCGCCGTGGCCGGCTCGAAGCGTCTAACTGGGATTGATGGTTCGCCGCATGTAGGCGGCCGGGCATTCTCCTAAAAGGCTGGCTGTGGAATACCCATGACGAATTTGGAGACGTGCATGGATAAAGACATCGATACGAAGACCTTCTGGCGATTGCTTGGGATGCGTGCGATCGGAGCAGCCGCCGTGACCGCGCAGGGATCGAAGGGGCCAGCAGGATTTCTGGCCTTGTCTACCACGCACGTAACGGCAAACCCACCTACCATGCTGGTGTCGATCGGTCGGAAGACGTCGGCACTTTCCGCAATCAGCGAAAGTGGCAATTTCGCAATCAACTACCTGCCGAAAGAGCGCGACGATCTTGCGAGCTTGTTCGGAGGTCAAGGTGACGAGAAAGGCGCAGACAGGTTCAAGCCCGGCGAATGGACGGTTCTTGCGACAGGTGCGCCAATTCTCGTTGGCGCCGTCGGCAGCATCGACTGTCGTGTCGAAGACGCGATCGAGCGCCACGACGTCATCATTTTTTTGGGGCGAATTGTTGATTGGGTACAGAACGCCTCAAGGCTGCTGTTGATAAGCTTCGCCGGAAGCTACACTACAATCTGAAGCCGGGCGAGCTCCGTTTCGGGAGAGCGTTCATTTGAAATCGGCCAAGCTCATGTCTCTACCGAAAATGCTGTCGCGATTTGTTGGCCTCAGCGTCTTCGAGGGTAACCGCATCGCCCTGTTCGCCCTGTTCGCCCGGCGTAGCATCGCGAACTGTGCATGGCCTATGACGGCTGATTGCGGGACGCAATCGACGCGCGAGCCCTGGGACGATCAGCATCGGGCGTTACGTTTGCTGACAGATGGAGCAGGTAGGTCATGAATGCGCTCGAAAAGGAGGCTTGGCGCATCACCTTCAGCGAGGTGAAGGCGGCCCCCGAGGGTATAATAGAGGAGGCCCGCAGGGGCCGGATGTTCATCCTTGTCGACGACGAAGACCGGGAGAACGAAGGCGACCTGGTTATTCCTGCCCGGTGGGCAACCGCGGAAGCCATCAACTTCATGGCCAAACATGCGCGCGGCCTGGTCTGCCTCGCGCTCACCCGCGAGCGCGTCGAGCAACTCGGCTTATCGCTGATGTCGCCAAGCAACAGCACCCGCCACGAGACCGCCTTCACCGTTTCCATCGAGGCGCGCCAAGGTGTCACGACGGGCATTTCCGCCGCGGACCGCGCCCGTACAGTCGCCGTCGCCATCGATCGTTCGTGCGGCCCACAGGACGTTGTGACGCCCGGCCACGTCTTCCCGCTGGTGGCGCGCGAGGGTGGCGTGCTCGAGCGAACTGGCCACACCGAGGCCGCCGTCGACATCGCCCGCTTGGCCGGCCTCACGCCGGCGGGCGTGATCTGCGAGATTATGAACGATGACGGCACAATGGCCCGTCGCAACGATCTGATTGCATTTGCCCCAGAAACACAATCTCAAGATCGGCACCATCTCTGATCTGATCGCTTACCGTCGGCGCTACGATTCGATCGTTCGGCGCATCAGCGAGACGTCGTTCGATAGCATTTGGGGCGGCGACTTTCGGTGCGTCGTCTATCTCAACAAGGTGACCAAGGCGCACCATGTTGCTCTCGTGAAGGGCGATCCCGCCGTGGGGGGACCGATCACCGTGCGCATGCATGCCGTCAATCTGTTCACTGACGCGCTGGGGCAGCGGAGCGGTGGCCGCGGCGGCGAAATTGAGGCTTCGATGAAATATATCGCCGAGCTGGGCCGGGGCATCATCGTGCTGATCCGCGAGCCGCTCACCTTGCTACTGTCCGAGCAGCGCCGCCGCGCCGGCGAGCCGATAGCTCCGGCGGGCCAGGAACTGCGCGAATACGGAGTGGGCGCGCAGATCCTAATCAATCTCGGGATCAGCGAGCTAGTGCTGCTGACGAACAGCAAGAAGAGCATGGTGGGCCTTGAAGGCTTCAATCTCAAAGTGGTCGGCCAGAAGCCCATTCCAGGTCGCGCGAACCTCTGACAGGAGGTCGACAAGAATCGAGAGGTCGGTGCGACCTCGGGTCCCGTCGGCCCCAAGGAGGCATACATCCTGATCATGGATGTCGGATACAGCATCCAGAATCGTTCGCATTCTTGTTCAGTGGCTTGCTCTGGTCAAATGATGATGGCAGTTGCACTGCCTGAGCAGTCATAAATTCAGATATCGTTTGGTCGCGCAGCGCGTGCCGCCGATGTGGCGCAGTCGGGCGGCTTGGAGATTGTTGCCGAGTTGCATCGGGAGATGCACAAACTAAAGGCGTCCGTCGGCGTATCGTACATGACGTGATCAGAGCGACGTCGCACTGCTTACCGGCCGGCATGAAGACGTCGCGAGAGAAATATGCCATGCAGCTCCGCCAGTGGGCCTGGCCGAAAAACTTTGAGACACTCTCGGCCAGACCAGGTCGACAAGCTGCAGCTCGCGATTCTCGAGGTGAGCTGAGGAAGCCGCTCGCCCCGCCTTGTCTTCCAGCGCGCCTTACCAGAGGATTCTGGCGGTAGCCCTCGTCATTGATCGAATCGGCACACCAGCAGCTGCACATTGGGAACAGTCGGGCCGATAAGGCATAGATGTACGACCTTGGCTTTACCCCAGCGTCTCGAACGTTCCGGCGATGGACAGCGGCTTTAGCGCAGCACGAAAGACACCAATATTCGTCAGCAAGATCAGCGCCCATAAGCGAAAGCCGCTCACTCGTGTTTTTGGACATCCCGAAACAAGCTCGGCCTTATCCCGGTGAGCAGCATCGCACAAAGCCCGTTCAGGTCGCGTGATGCCGCGCTCAGTGCTCGACCAACACCAGTTCGACGCTGAATTCAAGATTTCGGATCAGCCGACGCAGTGGGAATTGACAGCCACTCACCAGCCCGGCTGATCGAGCCTGTTTCCATGACAGCACGGAAAAGTTCGATCTGGCGAAGATTCGTCATTCTGTGGGCAGGCCTGCATCAAGCGGTATCTAGGTGACGAAGCGCCTTCGGTCTGCCTACGCGACGAGATAGGCTGGGCTGCCGCGGGGTTGCGGCATCGTGGAGCCGCTTCCTATAACTTTCTTGGATAGGGCATCGAAGATTTGCTCTTTGACGCTCCACTCTGCCGCCCCTAACGTTACCTGACGCAGAGCAGACAAAATGCAGGAAGCGGATCAAATCATCATTGGCGCGGCTGCCGACGTGAAGTTCACCGGCAGAGACCGCCGTCTAGATCTCAGTCCATCAGCCACGCAATGCAGTGCGAGCTGATCGCCAACGAAATTGCCAGCGGCTATGGCGTCGCCGGCCTGGAGCCACAATCTGAGCCGATCGCCTGAGACCACGATCTGGTGCCCAAGCACTTTGAAAAAGCCAGCTATACTTACTGAAGGAAACTGCACGATGAGCAAGAGCCAAATGAAACTCGGACTGTCCATGCGATACCTCGGCTACCACGCCGCGGCGTGGCGGCATCCGGAGGTCCCTGCGGGAGGCGCGACAGATTTCAAGTACTTCCTCAACAGCGCGCGCATCGCCGAGCGCGGCAAATTCGACATGCTGTTCTTCGCCGACGGCCTCGGCATCCGGGCTGACGATAATCCGCCGGGATCGCTCGCCCGCACCAGTCAGAACGTCGAGCTAGAACCGCTGACGCTGCTGGCCGCACTGGCGCCGATGACCAGCCATATCGGCCTAGTTGCGACCGCCTCCACCACTTACAACGAGCCTTTTCACATCGCCCGGAAGTACGCCTCGCTCGACAAGATCAGCGGCGGCCGTGCCGGCTGGAATATCGTCACCTCCTGGTCGGAGCAGGAGGCCTGGAACTTCAGCCGCGACACGCATCTGGACTATGACACCCGCTACGATCGGGCGAAGGAGTTCGTCGATGTCGTCACGGGTCTGTGGGACAGCTGGGAAGATGATGCCTTCGTCCACGACAAGGTTTCAGGTCAGTTCTATGATCCAGCCAAGCTGCATATACTTAATCACCGTGATAAGTTTTTCTCCGTGCGCGGTCCGCTTAACGCCCCGCGCACTCCGCAGGGGCGGCCGATCCTGGTGCAGGCCGGCGCTAACGAGCAGGGCCAGGAGATTGCTGCAGCCAACGCCGACGTCGTCTTTGCCTCCGGTGAGGATCTCGCCGATGCCAAGGCCTACTACGCTGGGCTGAAGGCGCGCATGGCCAAGTACGGCCGCGCACCGGAGCTGCTGAAAGTTATGGTTGGGGTCACCACGATCGTCGGACGCACCCGCGCGGCGGCACAGGCGACATTCGACCAGCTGCAGGAGCTCATCGATCCGCGCGTAGGTTTTGCCAGCCTGTTCAACTGGTACGGCGATCTATCCAGCTATCCGCTGGACGGGCCGGTGCCGGAACCAGTCAACCCCCGCGTTCGCAGTCTCGCCTACAAGATGTGGAAGGTTGCGCAACACGAGAATATGACCGTCCGCCAATTCTATCAGAGGCAGGCGGTTGGCAGTGCTGGCCCAGTACTGATTGGCACGGCTGAGGATATCGCCGACGTCCTGGAGACGTGGATTGACGAGGAGGCCGCCGATGGCTTCAACCTCACGCCGACCCATCTACCGCACGGGATCGTGGATTTCGTCGAACTTGTACTGCCCGAACTGCGCCGACGCGGCCGCTTCCGCAGTGAATACGAGAGCACAACCTTGCGAGGGAATCTCGGTCTGCCAAAGCACGTCAACCGATACTTCGCAGAGCGCCAGCGCGTGGCGGTGACTGGCGAATAGCCGCAGAGCGATCAGGCCAAGCTCATGGCGCCTTCAAGCCCCACGTGCTCTCGGAAATGTTGCGGCAGTTCGATCTGCCGAGTGTGCCGCCTTTTGTGCGCGAGAATGGAGTGGCATGGGTGAACGAAACCTGCCACGCCGCTCTGCGTTGCCGGTGCAAATGATACGCCCAATGGGCGTCAAAGCCGTCATACTGGCTCACAATGATCAAGAACGGCATGACACCGCTAGACCGTATGTTTGCCCTTTGAGGTGACGGGCGGCCCGCCCCGCGGCAGGCTCCTATCGAGGGTTGCGCCGGATGGTCCGGCGCCGAGCCTCAAGCATGGGGAGCGGGCCTGATGAACGATAGCATTTTCGTGGGGCTGGATGTGCACAAGGCGACGATTTCGGTTGCAGTGGCCGAAGCGATGCGCGGCGGGGAAGTTCGTAACTTGGGGATCATCCATAATCGCGCCGATCAAATTGCCAAGCTGGCGAAGAAGCTTGGCAAGGGTGACCGGCAGGTAAGTTTTTGTTACGAAGCCGGCCCCTGCGGATATGGCCAGCATCGACAACTGACGGAACTGGGGCACAACTGCATCGTGGTGGCCCCCTCGCTGATCCCGATGAAAGCCGGGGATCGGGTAAAAACCGACCGGCGCGATGCGGCGATGCTGGCCAAGCTGCACCGGAGCGACGAGCTGACAGCCGTGTGGGTTCCTGATGCTGCGCATGAGGCTATGCCCGACTTGGTGAGAGCCCGCACCACGGCGATGCGTGTGCTCGGCAAGGCGCGGCAACATCTCCAAGGCTTCCTGCTGCGACATGGGCGCATCTATGCCGGGAAGAGGGGATGGACTCTGGCTTATCATCGCTGGCTCACCACGGTGCGCTTCGATCACCCGGCGAGCCAAATCGTTCTGCAGGACTACATTCATGCCGTGACCAACGCTGAGGCCCGTGTGGACTGCTTGACCAAGCGGATCGAGGAGCTGGCGCCACAATGGTCGATGACGCCATTCGTAGAGGCCGTGCAGGCCATGCGCGGCGTCGCCTTCATCGTTGCCGCGACGGTGGTTGCCGAGGTTGGCGACTTCTCTCGCTTTGACAACCCCCGTCAGTTGATGGCCTTTCTCGGCCTCGTGCCGTCGGAGTATTCGAGCGGCGCAACCATCCGACGCGGCGGCATCACCAAGGCTGGCAACGCTCTGGCCAGGCGGGCTCTGATTGAGGGGGCATGGACCTATCGCATGCAAGCCCGCGTCAGTCGCAAGCTCCATGACCGTAACGAGCGCCTGCCTGAAGCTATCCGCGATATCGCCTGGAAGGCCCAGGTCAGGCTGTGCGCCCGCTATCGCCGCTTGTTGGCGGCCGGCAAACGCAAGGTGATCGTCACCACCGCCATTGCACGCGAGATGGTCGGCTTCCTGTGGGCGATCACTCGTCAAGTAGAACTCGGGCCGGCCGCCTGAAGAGCGCTGCTCGACCATATCGGTGCCCAGGGCAGGAAGCAGGGCGCGGTGGGGAATCCTCGTGGCCTGTTATGAGCCGGCATTGCTGACGCTCGCCCCCTAGACCGAGGCAGCCCCAAGATGAAACGTAAGCGTGGTGCCGAGGCCCCTGATATTGCTTGTGCGTAAATTTGCGAGCACCGTTAGAAGAGTCATCTTCGGCAAGAGTGCTCACAATGGACGACCATTCGGACGACATAAGACGACCGTTGTCGCCACGTATCGAAGTGTATGCTGGCGCAGGCCGGAAGCACTGGCCGGATGATTTGAAGGCACAGATCGTCGCGGAAAGCGCCCAGCTCTATGCGGTCGAGAAAGCCCTCCGCGGCCGATCTGATGCCGAGCGCCGCGCGGGCCGACAAGCGCATGCCCAGCCTCTGGCTGCAGCCTTGAAGCAGTGGTTTGAGGCAACGCTTGATCACCTTGCGCAGAAGAGCGACACGGCGAAGGCTTTGCGTTATGCGCTGCGTCATTGGGACGGCCTGACGCTCTACCTTGATGACGGGCGCATCGAGATGGACACGAATGCGGTCGAGCGTGCAATGGGCCGATCAAGCTCAACGCCAAGAACTCCCTTTTTGCGGTTGCGACGAGGGCGCCGAGAGTTGGGCAGTACTAGCTTCGTTAATCGAGACCTGTAAGCTCAATAGCGTCAGCGCCGAGCACTGGCTCTCCGACGTCCTCGCGAAGCTCGTTAATGGCTGGCCTGCGGCGCGACTGGACGAACTGCTTAGGTTGGCGGCATGAGCCTCAACACGACCGCCGTCCGGATCAAGGTGACCCTCAAGGACGTGAAACCGGAGGTGATGCGATGCCTCGTCGTACCGGTGACCCTGCGCCTTGATCGGCTGCATCTGACGCTTCAGGCCGCGTTTGGCTGGACGAATAGCCATCTCTTCGAGTTCCACGCTGGCGAAGAACATTGGGGCATCCCCGATCCCGACGGTGATTTTGGCCCCCAGCCGATCGATGCCAGCAAGGCGCGGCTCTGCGATATCGTTCGCGAAACCGGCGCCAAGACGATCCATTATCTCTATGACTTTGGCGACAGCTGGGATCATGTGATCAAGCTCGAAAAGTGGTTCGACAACACGTCGACGGACGGTCTTCCATTCCTGCTCGATGCCGCCGGTCGTTGTCCTCCGGAAGACGTAGGCGGTGCGCCAGGCTATGCCGAATACCTCGATGCCATCGGCGACCCCGCCCATCCGGAGCACGAACAAATGCGACTCTGGGGTCCGGAGCAGTTTGATCCCAACGTTGTCGACCGGAAGGCGATCGAGGCCGCCGTCAACGCTTTGTCCGACAAATGGAAGCCGCGGCGTCGCGTCACGCGGTCAAAATAGGCGTCAGGCACCAATCAACAGGGCCGCAGAGCTCCGCTTACGATGAAACCACGGTCATGCGGTAGCCAACCCGCGCATGAGAGCTTGATCAACCGTCGTCTTTGGCCCTGCCTCCTACCGTGGGCACCTTCGAAGTCCAGCGTCCGGGCGCTCAGCCGGAAGCGGCTCCGCTTGATCGTGTCCCTTGACAGGAGCAGGCTGTTGAAAAACGCGCTCGCCGCCGACCGGCGACCATGATTCATTGGCTCCGATGAGATTCGGAAACGGTGGGTGCGCGGCGGCGACAATCGAAACGGGCGAGCTGTTTAGCTACGTTGATCTCTGGAGGCGCGGGTGCGGCGTGATCATCCGCTGCGAGCGATCCCGACGATCGTGGACGAGGCGCTGGCGGTGCTGGAGCGCGAGTTTGCCGCGCTCTATTCGCCGATTGGGCGGCCGTCGATCCCGCCGGAGAAGCTGCTGCGGGCGATGCTGTTGCAGGCGTTTTATTCGATCCGCTCCGAGCGGCTTCTGATGGAGCGGTTGGAATACGATGGCGGACACCTGCTCAGAAACACACGATTGCCACGCCGGCCACATTAACGCCATCCCGCTGCCGACCACGAAGCACAGGGCAAGCAAACTATTCGGCGTTGTGAGACCGATCCAGTCGAGCATCGTAAGCGCAGTGGCACCAAGCAAAGCAATCCCGAGCGAAACCAGCACCACGATGCGGCGTTCATACACGTCGGCCAAAGCACCGGCGGGCATTGAGATCAGCATCACCGGCAGCAATAATGCAGTCTGCACCAGCGCGACCTTGTCGGCGGACGAGGTCACCTCGGTCATCGCCCATGCCGCGCCGACGCTCTGGATCAGAACGCCGAGATTGGATAGCAGGCTTGCAAACCAGATGTGCCGGAAGGTGGCATAACGCAGCGGCGAGGTGATGCCGTTGAGGCTGAACGTCCGGACTTTGGCGGACTAGTCATATCGACTTCAGACCCGTTCTACTGAGCTCAACTGTAGGCAGCACCATAGGTTAGATGAGCAAGGATGCGGGTGTTTCGCGTTTGAATAACATGTGGGCGACGAAAAAAAAGCGCAAAGACACACGGTCTGACACGCCACTTGCCTCATCAATGTTAGGGGGAAACCTGTATGGGAATCACAACAACCTGCCGTTAGGCGGTCCCACTATTGTTTTGAAGCCTTGATGTCCCGCGTTATCACAAAGCGACGAGCTTTAACTGCTGCCATGGTACGCTGTCAGCATCGCCGGTGACGTAGAATCGATTCACAACTTCAGTTCACAAGACCTTATCGAGTGGCAGCGGCGTGGATGCCGAGAAAGCTGACGCGCGCCGTCTTGTTGACCGGTCGTGAAGATGCCCGCCAGCGGAGTTAGGCGAGCGGCCGGATATGTATGACGGTTCTCGCTAATTTAGGTCTGCTCCTGCAGAATTTATTCAAAGTTCCGCCGATTTTCGCGGCATTTCTGCGCCAGCGTACGTTTACATTTTTGTGTCTTCTCCGGCTGCGAGCCAGTGACAAGCTTGGAATTCCGATCATGATGGCCGAGCAATATGTAAGATCGGACGTCGTTTGAGGCGTGTGCTTTGGACGGCTAAGGCTAGCGACCTCGATTCGCTCAGTAGACCAAGGAGGATGGCTCTGACGAGAGAGGCCGTGAGATTGACAAACTGCTGTGGAGCGCCTGGATTCTGTCGTAAGCGGGACCGGCGGCCCAGTCCGCGCGCCTCAGTATCCTCGGTGGATGGCCTCCATCCGCGAGGAGTCTGGCTGCTGCGGTACCTATTTAGTCGCCAAGCTCAAGCTCCCCGCTGATATCGAAGGTAGAGATTTTGAAGATGACTAGCGCAGAAGTTATGTACGGAACTGTGCTCTCGGAGCGTTCGCAGATTCAAGTGAATGATCCGGCCCAAGATATGCCCGAAACAAAGGCCGGTTGCGTGCAGTTGCGGGGGCTGACCAAGGAGTATGGCGGCCTTCGGGCGGTCGATGATGTGTCCATTGACGTCGCCGCCGGAGAATTCGTGACCATGCTAGGGCCAAGCGGCTCCGGAAAAACGACAGTACTCATGATGATCGCGGGATTGACGGAGCCTTCGACCGGCCTGATCACGATTGGTGGACGCGATGTCACCCATGTTAGGCCGCAGCATCGCAACCTTGGCGTCGTCTTCCAGAGCTACGCGCTTTTTCCTCACCTTACGGTCGCGGAAAACATTGCATTCCCCCTCCGCATGCGCCGTAAGAGCCAAGGTGAAATCCGGCGGAAGGTGGCGAAGATGCTCGATCTAGTTCGCTTGCCCAACCTTGGAGAGCGGGTGCCGGGGCAGCTCTCTGGAGGTCAGCAGCAGCGAGTCGCTCTTGCCCGAGCGCTCGTCTTCGATCCTCCGGTCCTCCTTCTTGATGAGCCGTTGAGCGCATTGGACAAGAAGTTGCGCGAGAGCATGCAGTTTGAGATTCGCGAGCTCCATCGTAACCTCGGGCTTACCGTGATCAACGTTACACACGACCAGACCGAGGCTCTCGTGATGTCGGATCGTGTGATCATCATGCGCGATGGGCGGGTTGTCCAATCCGGCTCGCCGAGCGAACTCTATGAACACCCAAAGTCGAGCTTCGTCGCTGACTTCCTCGGGACATCTAACTTCCTGAAGGGCGAGCTCCAGAAAGTGGGAGACGCAGACCGATGGAGCCTTGTCACCGCTGGGGGCTTGCGCTGCCGTGTTCCTGAGGCGGCGCGAACATCAAAAGGCCCGGCGCACTTGATGGTGAGGCCGGAACGCATCGTGCTCAATGACGCTGCGGCGACACAAGAACGTTTCGAAGGGAGGATCACGGAGATTGCGTACACGGGAGATCTCATTCGGTACCGCGTAGCTCTCAATGAACGGGATATCATTGAAGCTACATTGCAGAACAAACCCGGGCACGTTCCGCAGGCCAGTATCGGCAGTGACGCGACAGTTGGGTGGCGCTTGGAAGATGTCCACGTATTTCTTGAGCCGCCAACCGAATAGTGCACCGCAACACTAGCGGTCGTGACCCCAACACCGGAGCGGCACACGCTCCTGCAATCCAAAGCACGTCCAACACATGAACAGAGCCATGTTATTGCGAGCAAGCCGCCGTATTGGTGTCGTGAGCCTCTTGGTCCCAGCAATGCTGCTCCTTGTGCCGCTCTACATCTACCCGCTTATTCAGATCGGATCCCTCAGCTTCGGAGATCAGGACTGGTCGACCGCCAATTATGTCGAGCTGTTCCGCGATCCGTTCTTGCTGCGCGTCCTGAACCAGACTCTGCGACTTTCACTGGTCGTTGCGGTACTTTGTGTCCTCGTCGGCTATCCAATTGCATATGCGATGTGTGTCGTGTCGCAGCGAACAAGCCGGACCATGACGCTGCTAATCCTCTTGCCACTCTGGACTAGCGCTCTCGTACGTTGCTTTGCTTGGATTGTGATACTCGGCCGCAACGGCATCGTGAACACGGTGCTCTCCGACCTGGGGCTCATCAATGTGCCTTTAAAGCTTGTCTACAACACGGTGGGGGTGTACGTCGGCATGGTACACATCGGGCTGCCGTTCCTGATCTTGCCGCTCTACAACAGCCTGCGCCGAATCGACCTGCGCCTGCTGTCCGCTGCCGAAAGCCTCGGCTCGCGCCCGATTTCAGCGTTTTTCTGGATTGTGCTGCCATTGAGTATGCCGGGAGTTCTCGCTGGTGCGCTCTTAGTGTTCATGTTTTCAGTCGGAATGTTCGTGATACCGGCAGTGCTGGGAGGACTCTCCGACATTACGTACATGATGGCCGTTGAAAAGCAGGTCAACGAATTGAGCAACTGGGGCCTGGCGGCTGCGATGTCGGTATTGCTGCTCGGCGTGACTGGTATTCTTTCGCTGCTCTATGAGCGGACACTGAACATCGAAACATCATCCGGAATCCTTGGTCAGGTCGTGCGCCATGTCTTTCAGCGCGGGCCAATCCACCTCCTTGTCTGGCGCGAGCGAATCCTGGCGGCACTCTTCCCATTGCGCGCGTCCCAAGCGGCAATGAGTAAGCAATCTGCCCGGCTGGTGTCGCGCCACCTGTTTGTAAAATGCTGGTCCTTTGGGTTGCTTGTTTGCCTCGTGCTTCCGCTCCTTATCATCTTTCCGCTTGCACTTTCCGGTGAGGCATATCTTCACTTTCCTCCGCAGACCTACTCCTTGCGCTGGTTTGAGAACTTCTTCTCGCGCGAGGACTGGGTCACACCAACGATCACAAGCCTCAAGGTCGGTCTTCTTGCAACCCCGGGTGCGATTCTGATTGGTGTCCCAGCCGCATATGCAATCGTACGCGGGCAATTTCCTGGAAAAGGAATCGTTACCGCAACTCTCATTTCGCCCATGATTGTGCCAGGCGTCATTCTCGCGATCGCGCTCTATGCTCTCTATGCCCGCTTCAGTTTGATCGGAACTGTAACTGGGCTCGCTCTAGCTCACATCATTCTCGCACTTCCATACGTAGTCGTGACCGTTTCAGCGGGCTTGAAGGGCACAGATGAAACGTTAGAAGCCGCTGCCCTGACAATGGGTGCGGGTCCTGTACGCGCCTTCTGGAATGTCACGCTGCCTGTGCTGCGTCCAGCAATCATTTCGGCTGCCTTACTCGCGTTCCTCACATCATTCGACGACGTGGTTCTGGCGCTCTTCCTTTCGGGCACAAGTGCCAAGACGCTCCCCGTGAAGATCTGGGAAGGTATTCGATTTGAAATTGATCCAACTATCGCTGCTGTGTCGGTGATGCTCATCCTGACCACGATAGGATTCAAGTTCATCGCGGAATGGCCCGCCAAAAGAGGCGCGAAGTTAAAGGGAGAGGCTCCGGTCATGCAACCTACCGAAATCGGAAGGACGTGATCCTAGCTCAATCCCAATCCAACATTCGAAGGTGATGCAGCGGGAGGCGACAGCAGACGGCCATTACCTGCACGCAATTCTGGCCTCCTCATTTACAAGCGCGGTTAGCGCCTGCCGCCCATTTTTGAACCAGCGCACCGCCGCTTGGCTTTCGAAGCTATCGACAACCGCAACTGCCGCATCCACTACCTAAAAGAGAGTCAGGTCGGGCAGTCCGTCGACTGGGTTCAGAACGCTCTGCATCTTGAGCCGCCGCTATCGTCAATGTTCAAGACGCATTCGAGCAAAGACCTGCTTGCTGCGCTCGACAAGGCGCATCCCGGCCGGTCCCTTGATACGACAGCGATTATCCTTTCTCACGAGCACATCGAGGACAGGGACTGATGGTGTCCACAGGTGATGCGTCAATTGGTCTGGAGTGTGTGTCCGCGACGCCGGTCCGCGTTGGACGTAGATCTCCTAAACGTGGCCACCAGTGCGGTAACGTGCTCGCCCCTACTAGCGCTCGTCGCTTTCTTGAAAGGATTTGATTCGCGATGCCCATCAATAGCGGAGCGATCGGATATACCCGCAAGAAGACCAACACGATCACGCCGCGCTGGGCGCTGGCGTACGCCGGTTCGCTCGGGCTGACGTCAGACACTTATTTCGACGATGCACGTGGGTGTGAACTCATCGTCCCTCCAACCTTCTGTGTTTGACTTGAATGGAGCTTGCCGGACCTGGAAATGGGTTCGAGCTCCATTGGGCTTACGCCGGAAGAGCGCAGGATGGGAGTGCATGCACTTCAAGACTCGCGTTTCATCAGGCCTTTCCGAATTGGAATGAGCGTGACGACCACAAGCGCGGTCATCTTTATGAGGCAAACTCGCGCCGGGACGTTCACGCTGACCCGCTTTGATCACATGGACGACGAAACTGGCGAGCCAATTTGCACCTCTTTCTCCGGCGGAATGCTGCGCGGGATTCCGTTGGGCACCGCTTCCGTCGGCAAACTACCCGCAGGATTTTCCGAGTTAACGGCAGTTTCGCACAGCGACAGTCACAAAGTGCCGCTTTCCCTCGATCGTTCGTTGCCGCACACCTATTCGGAGTGTGCGCGGATCTGGAATCCGATCCACACGGAACGTGCAGTTGCGCTTGCGGCAGGTCTCGAAGACATCATTGTGCACGGCACCATCACCTGGGCGCTCTCAGCGAGAGAAGCCTTTCGGTTGAGTGGGGTCGAGAATCTCGGCCGCCTAAAACGGCTCGCTGCGAGCTTCCGAGCGCCGATCATCGCAGGTCGTCCTATGACCGTCTTGGTAAGCCAGAAACACGGTTCGGTGGTCAGGTTCTCGGCGCAAAACGAAAAGGGAGCCCCGATCCTGGCAGGGGGATTAATAGAGATTGTTGGTCACTAGAGGGCACCATTCACGCTTCATAATCTCACCCGTCGTAAAAAGCGGCCTGACTGTGCTGCGGTCATATCGATGGTATTCTTCGTTTCACGGCCGAGCGGAGATCTCATCACAATTGGGGATCGATCCGACCGCCACCGGACCGTCTCGCGGAAATGGCGAGGCTAGTTCTCGGTAGATCGCTACCAACCGCGCCCGCGACTGCCTTGTGCGGCGGTCGGCCACAGGTTCACGATCTCAATGAGTTGACCGGGATTTCAGCCGTTTATGGTTCGGTTGCGTCAACGGCTCTGCGCGAGACGAACTTCTGCATTAAACCAGCAAAATTCGCCTGATGTGGGGCGCGCGACGGCCGAATTTGACGACTTTATTCTTGGTGGCAGCTTAAGTTTTCGTTTGTTTTCGTGGTCAAGTAGGCGGCGTTCAGCGACAGCGGAAGCCCCCCGTTGGTCACGTTAGATTTTGCGTAGAGAGAAGCTGGAGGATCACCCGTGGTTCACGCCCATAAGCAGGGCCTGATGTATCGAATGCCGTATGGATTTGGGCCTACGGCAGGACCTCGTCAGGGGCCGAACAACAAGCCTTTCGACTGGTCGAGAGCGCCTCACCGGTGGCAGGCGGCAGTAAGCTTCCTCACTGACCGAGATCACCTCAATCATTTGCTGCCCCCGGGGTTCAGCCTGACCGGCGATCCCATCGTGACAGTGGAATTCCGTGTGCTGAGCGAGCTGCCTTGGCTTGCGGGGCGCGGCTATTCCATACTGAAGGTGAATTTCCCTGCAGCCTACAATGGCGAGCGCGAAAAAGCGGTCGGCAGCTTCTGCTCAGTCCTTTGGGAAAACCTCGCGGATCCAATTTTAAGCGGCCGGGAGGAGCTTGGTTTTGCAAAACTTTGGTGTGAGCTCCCGCCGCCCCGGGTTATGGGCGATCGGGTGACCTGTACGGCGTCTTGGCTGGGGCATGAGTTCGCCATCCTGGAGCTCACGGATCTCACCGAAGCCGAGCCTCGAATCCCGGCCTATCCGGGCCTTGGCGAGCATCCCAGTGACGGCACACTGCATTACAAGTACATCCCGCAAACCGGTGAGTGGGGGAAAGCTGCCGTTGCGCATGCCTGTCTGACGCCGCCGGCTGGCAACCCTATCGTCGAAAGATTGCGTGTTGGGAAGGGGCGGGTGAACTTTCGTCCCGCGACGTGGGAGCAGATGCCGACGCAGTTCCACATCGTTCAGGCCCTCTCCGCTCTGCCGATTCTGGAGCAGCGCG
This sequence comes from Bradyrhizobium sp. WSM2793, assembly GCF_000379585.1. NCBI lineage: Bacteria > Pseudomonadati > Pseudomonadota > Alphaproteobacteria > Hyphomicrobiales > Nitrobacteraceae > Bradyrhizobium > Bradyrhizobium sp. WSM2793. Next base: position 66,939 of record NZ_KB902798.1, read on the forward strand.
AGGCTTGGTGCGTCGAGATCCGCGGCGATTCGGACCTGTCGCAACAGCGCCCTCTGGCCTGACCACAGTCTCCATCAGCCAAAGAAGAAGTCCCGCCTATGCTTCACACGTCCCTTGAAGGCCGCGTCGCGCTCGTCACCGGATCGACCAGCGGTATTGGTCTAGCTATTGCCCAACGTCTTGCTCAAGATGGCGCTACGGTGTGCCTGCATGGCTTGGGCGAGGCTGCGCAGATCGAGGCAGCGATATCGGCCGCTACATCACAAATGGGGCCGCGGCCGCGACACTTCGGTGGCAATCTGACCGAGCCAGCAGCCGCTACCAGTCTCGTCGAGGAGGTCGAGGAGACTGTCGGCAGCATCGATATCCTGGTCAACAGCGCCGGAATCCAACACGTCTCCCCGATAACGGAGTTCTCGCTGGAGCGGTGGAACGCCGTACTCGCGGTCAACCTCACGGCGGCATTCCTGACCATCCAGCGCGCGCTGCCTGCGATGCTGAAGCGCAATTGGGGCCGAGTCATAAACATTGCGTCGGTTAGCGGCTATTTCGGCGTCCCACACAAGGCGGCCTACGCCGCCAGCAAGCACGGGCTACTCGGTCTGACGAAGGTGGTCTCGTCGGAGACTGCCCGAACGGGCGTAACTTGCAACGCGGTCTGCCCCGGCTGGGTTTTGACGCCGCTCGTGGAGCGACAGATCGAAGCCCGGGCGGCCCGTGATGGAGTCAGCTTCGAAACCGCCGGGACTGAGCTGGTATCGGCAAGCCATCCATCGGGCCAATTCGTGAAGCCTGAGCAGGTCGCGGGGCTCGTCTCGTTCCTGTGCACGCCAGATGCCGACGAAGTCCGCGGTGTGGGCTGGAACATGGACGGTGGCCGCCTCGCGCGCTAGCGGCGCCGTAATTCGGAGGCAAAGTGGGATACGCCATGCTGATCGTGTCCGCGGGGCGCTGTAGCGGATCGATCCGGCCCTCGAACTGACACACTGAATTACGGCGAGAGGGAGCCCATTTTTGGCAATGGTGCCGAGGATCGCAGGTCAGTAGAGTAGCGTCCGAGCAATTCATGCTTTGCTGCGCTATAGAGAAACCCACATGCTGCATGATCCGGTGCGCCGCAGTTCCATACGCGAGCAGGCCCACCTTGCGTGTGCGCTTGAAATCACCGGCGGCGATGATGCCGACCACGACGGTAAGGAAGACCAGCGCGCGATCGCCGTTTTGATCAGGCGCAGGAAGATGTCCCCGACAATCTTCAGCAGGCCGCGAAGCCCGGCCAGTTCAGTCCGACGATGATGCCCAGCACCATCCTGAATGCGACCTGAAAACCCAGATTGCGCCAGATCGGCGTCTTCCTGGGGGCGGCCTCATCCTAGTGTTGCCGACATTCGTCATTGTGGCAGCCATCGTTTCCTCGTTGCAAACATGCGTTTGCAGCGGCGCTCTGGCGGCGCCTTCGCAGGACATCTGCGGGGTGTGAATGGGCGGTCGGCTATCTCAGACAGGACGGGCCGTCGATGAGAGGCGGAGCACGCGGTCGACCATCTGGCCGGAGAGGCCGAGGTAGTTTGCAGGGTCGCAGTGGCGACGAACGGCCTCGACGCCGCCAAGCGCATCGACGATGTCGGGCACAGCCGAGAGGATGTCGGCGAGATCGCCGCCGCCTTCGATGGCCTTGCGGCAGGCGTCGTAGACGACGTCATGCGCGCGCTGCCGGCCGAGTCTGGGAGCTGCGGCCATCATCACGGCTTCGGCGACGATGAGACCGTGCGTCAGGCCGAGGTTGGCGCGCATGCAGCTTTCGTGGACGACCAGGCCCGCAAGCATGAATTTTGCGTTGGCGAGCGAGGACGCCGTGAGGAGGAAACTCTCCGGCAGCGACACCCATTCGAGATGCCAGGGACCGGTCGCGCGCTCGAAGTCGTGGATCATGCCGTCGAGCATGGTGGCGACGTGCTGCCGCACGGCCTTGGCGGCGGCGAGCATCAGCTCGCTGGAGATCGGATTGCGCTTCTGCGGCATGGTGGAGGAAGCGCCGCGCCCATGTACGAAAGGTTCGGAGAGTTCGCCGAACTCGGTCGCGCACATCAGCATTACGTCGGTAGCGATCTTGCCGAGCGTGCCGGTGACGAGACCGAGCAGCGTCACCGCTTCCGCAATGCCGTCGCGCGCCACGTGCCAGGTGATCGACGGCTGGTGCAGACCCAGCTCCTCGCAGAACAGGCGCTGCATCTCCAGACCGCCCTCGCCGACCGAGGCGAGCGTGCCGGCCGCGCCGGAGAATTCACCGAGCAAGATGCGCGGCCGCGCCTGGTCGACGCGCTCAATGTGGCGATCGATCGAGGACAGCCAGATCGCGACCTTGTAGCCGAAGGTCACGGGCAGGGCCTGCTGGAGATGGGTGCGGCCGGCCATCGGCGTGTCGCGATGCTTGCGGGCAAGGTCGGCGAGAATCTCGCGCAAATCCTTCAGATCGCGCGCAACGATGTCGAGCGCGGCGCGGATCTGGAGCACGTTGGCGGTGTCCATGATGTCCTGCGTGGTGGCGCCCCAGTGGACATAGCGGCCGGCCTCGCCGGCGGCCTCGGCAAGCTGATGGACCAGCGGCAGGATCGGGTAGCCGACGATCTCGGTTTCGTGGCGCAGCTTGTCGAAGTCGAGCTTGATCGTTTGGGATGCCGTATCAATCGCTGCCGCGGCATCCTTCGGCACGACGCCGACCCGCGCCTGGGCGCGGGCAAGCGCTGCCTCGGCCTCCAGATAGCGGCCCACTAACGCCTCGTCGGTGAACACGGCCCGCATCTCGCCCGTGCCAAACATGTCGCGGAAGAGCGCAGAATCGAAAACGGTGCTCGCCATGGACACTTCCTTACAATATGTTCGTACATAAGAATATGTACGAACATAGTGGCCGGGTCAAGAAGGCCTTACTGGGTCTGGAGCGGGTGCCGTGGAAACGAGATATGCCTTTGTTGCAAGGAAATTGACGGAAGCGATCGCCAGCGGCCGCTATGCGGTCGGATCGCTGCTCCCCAACGAACTCGACCTGGCCGCGCAGTTTTCGGTCAGCCGCTCAACCGTTCGGGCCGCCATGCGCGAGCTCCAGGCCATGGGCCTCGTCAGCCGCAAGAAGAGCGCCGGTACTCGCGTCGAGGCCACCAGCGCACAACGCGCCGGCGGCTCGTTCGCGCAGTCGCTGAGCTCGATTGAGGCGATCCAGCAGTTCGGTGTCGAAACCGAGCGCGCCATCCAGGAGATCGGAGAGGCCGTTGCCGACAATGCGCTCGCAACAAAGCTCGGCTGCAAGCCGGGAAGCCGCTGGCTACGCATCTCGAGCCTGCGGCGCGTGCCCGGGAAGCGTAGCGCGCCACCGATCTGCTGGACCGACGTCTATATCGACGCGTCGCTGTCGCAGAAGATCGCGCCACGGCTCAAGCAATATCGCGGAATCTTCGGCGACCTGATCGAGACCGTCACCGGCCGGCGCATCGTCGAGATCCAGCAGGACATCGCGGCCTGCGGACTGCCGGATCACATCGCGAGTCCGCTCGCCGCCAGACCGGGCGACCATGCGCTCGAAATCCGCAGGCAATATATCCTAAGCCCGGGCTCGCTCATCGAGATCTCCGTCAGCTATCATCCCGCCGACCGCTTTCAATATTCGACGCGGCTGACCCGGCCGGAGGCACGGACAGCCGAGTGAGCCGGTGCCTGATGCGATCAAGGCGGTAACGCGTGGCCCGGCGAGATGGCGAGCAGAGTAGCTCGGCCCTGTAATGCGACTTCTCGCGAAGCACTCTGACCTTCCCCTCCAGTTTTACCCAATGCTGGGTTCGCCCGTCGGCTGGATTTGCCCCGCAGGCGGTAGTGGCGACGGGAGCTGGCGCGGAATCTTCGGTATAGCGCAGCGGGATGGCGGTTGAAGCCGAGCTGCGAGTGTGTTGTACATCGTAGTAATCGGTCCGCTAGCGGCCTGGGCCAGTGACCTGAACAGCGTCTCATTCGCTGGAGGAATCCTGTAGCAACTCGGCGGCGTCAGTTCGATGTCTTGAGAGCTTTGTCGCGGTGCGCTTCGACCTCCCGGAGAACAAACGAACAATCCTTGTCGCAGCATGCCTCGATCGATTGTTAGCGTGTTACGCAGTGGTTACGACCCGCTGTGCGTGGAATTGAAAGCCGTTTGTCACTCTATGCTGCAATGGCGCATCCGGATTGGAGCCGTGACCAGCCGCAACACGCCTGCGCTCGACGACAACCCTGTGTCCGCTGGTGGCTAATTCGCGAACAGGATTTGAAATGAGTCCAACGCGTTACTTAAAGTTTGCTAGGAAACCAATCTGCAAAGAACTCCCTCAGCTCAAGATAGACAGCGCTATAGAGGAGGAGACCGAAAGTGCAGATTTTTGCGTTCTTTGTGAGCGACGAAAATGTGCGCAGACGCATATATCTGCGGGGTGAGATACTCGCATCAATCCTCGGACGGAGGCTCAATTGGAATGGCAAACCCTGCTTTTACCCGGTCCATTATGACCATGGTCTTGAAACCCTTGATCTCCGGGTTCTCATAGAAGAATCGCCGAGTGAACTGCTCATAATCTTCCATGCTACGCGCGGTAATGTATAGGACAAAGTCGGCGTCGCCGGTGACGAAAAACCCATTGACGACTTCAGCTGACGATTTGATGGCCTTCTTGAATCTATCGACGATATCTGAACGCTCCCGCTCCAGAGTTACCAGTACAAGCATTTGAATAGCTCTTCCCACCGCCTTCGCTGAAACGATCGAGACATCGGCCTCGATGATGCCTTCTGAGCGAAGTCTCTTCAATCGTCGTTGACAAGCGGTAGCAGAAAGCCCCGTCAGTTCGCCGATAGTCTCGGAAGTTAGACGATTGTTCTTTTGCACGATCTCGAGGATGCGAGCGTCTATTCGGTCGTATTCCATCATCGTTCCAACCTGAGGTGAGCTTCGCGAAATGCCTGTACGATGCAGGAAATCCTCCGAACGACAGGAAAGTGCGACGCAGAATACATTTATGGCAGCAGTATGCTGAGTAAACAGGCAATTTCAACAGGCGCGTGAGACTTTCAATGGCTTTTCAAACTGCTCGACACAAAAGCCCGTATGCTCGCTCTTCCTAGGAGGCAGCTCTAAAGTATGTGCCATCGCGATTTGTTGCGGGACCTCGCTTATCGACGATCGCCGGCGGGCGAGCAAAAGCACGTTTGTGCTCCATCGTCTCGTTTGCCCGGAAAATGAATTGCGGGCTCGTTGAGGTGCCGCGACCGCGATGCTGGGATTTGATCACATCATCGCGCATCGGCAGTCGTGCTCATCGCGATCACGCCCTTGACGACCGCTCCGGTTCACTTCTTGCCTCCCGCCGCATGGCCGGCGCGGCAGCCGTTCCGAATTGGTGAGATCCGTGGAATAATCAGCATGGAGTGATCGCAACTCGAATCTCGCCGTCTTCGTGCGCCATATACGATAGAGCGCAGCAATGCTGCGATTTCACTCCAAAAAACGCACGACAAGAACACAAGTGCAAGTCTAACCTCCCCAAGACCAATGGAGGTGACATATGGCCACATCAGCGATTCCTCTAACTGGTGTCTCGAGATCAAATTGCGAACGCCGGCCAGAAGGTGCTTGACGGATGGCTCGCGCCGGCCTTGACGCGCGCACCGGCCAACCATTTTGTTCGAAAGTGGCTACCTGCTTTGGATTAGGGAGCTCGTCATCGTGACGGAGCCCAGCGCGGAAATACTTAGCAGTGCACCCGCACACCTCTATCGAGTGTGATTTCGTAAGATTGAGAGCAGACATGCGCAGCATTGAAACTTTTCGGGATCTGCAGACCGAGGCAGCCGCGTGGCGCCGCTACCTCCATGAAAACCCCGAACTCGATTATCGAGTGCACAACACGGCGAGGTTCGTGACCGAGAAACTGGCTTCGTTCGGTATCAATCATATTGAAACCGGGATAGCTGAAACGGGTATTGTCGCGTTGATCCTGGGCGAAGGCGGAGACGGGCCGACGATCGGGTTGAGGGCTGACATGGATGCCTTGCCAATCCTTGAGGCATCAAACAAACCCTGGTCGTCGAAAATACCTGGCAAGATGCACGCGTGCGGGCATGACGGCCATACGGCCATGCTGCTCGGCGCCGCGAAATACCTTGCGAGTACCCGTAACTTCAAGGGCTCTGTCGCCCTGATATTTCAGCCCGCGGAGGAAGTGGAATTGCCATCAGGTGGCCTAAGGATGGTCCAGGAAGGAATCATGGATCGTTTTGGCATCTCCCAGGTTTTTGGGATGCACAACTCGCCTGGCATGGAGGTCGGCAAGTTTGGCATTTGCGACGGCCCGATCTTGGGTTCGCAGGACGATTTCGACATTGTCGTGAAAGGTAAGGGCGGTCATGCGGCCAAGCCGCATGAAGCCATCGATCCGGTCGTCATTGCAGCACAGATCATCATCGGCTTGCAAACCTTGGTCTCGCGGAACACGAACCCGATCGAGGCGCTCGTGATCTCCGTGACAAAGTTTAACGCCGCTCAGGCCTACAATATCATTCCTGATCGCGTTGAAATGGCCGGCACCGTCAGAACCCTGGTACCCGTTCTGCGGGACTTTGCCGAACGGCAGATTCTTGCGGCCGCCCAAGGCATTGCACGCGGATTTGGCGCGGACGTCGAGTTCAAGTACCGTCGATCTGTCCCCGTTACCTTCAACCACACGGAGGAAACTAATCTGGCGATCAAGGTGGCTCGCGATCTCGTGGGGCCTGTCTGCGTGGACAATAAAATCAAACCGCGGATAGGCGCGGAGGATTTTTCCTACATGCTTGAGGCCCGGCCCGGCGCTTTCATTCTCCTTGGCAATGGATCAACCTCTGGCCTGCACCACCCGGCATATGATTTCAACGACGAAGCTCTGCCTTATGGCATCGGCTATTGGGTGAACTTAGTTGAGACGGCACTGGCTGTCTGAAACTTTCGCCGGGCTAGTGCTGTCAGAGCCGGGCGAGCGCGATCTTGATCCGCATTTTGCGGAATAGCGGACCAAGCGGGCCGATCCCGCCACATGCAGCCCACACTGCTGCGGCGATCTGCGTTTCGATTCGCGGTTTGCAACGCTTCGCCGGCCGCACCAATATAAACTTTGGCTATCAGGCGCCGCAGCTGCCTGGCCTCGACTGGCAGCATTCCGACTCCCCGATGAGTCTGTTGGCGGTTGATGATCTCGGTTGCGAGCCGGTATCGGCTATTTAAAGCTTTTTGTTGCCGCAAGCTGCAGCTCCAGCGTTGTCGAAAAAAGGATACAGGGAGCGGCCGGCGCCCTGAATGTCACGATCGAGATGTCCTCTTCGACGACATCGGTCGCGCATAGCCACTTCCGGCGCCGCTGCACCGCGATCTACGACTCGTCGACATCCCGATGAGCTGCCGAAATATCAGCTGTCGCCTCAGAGCGCCTTACCGATCGCGACATTGCGACCCCATTCCCGGAAAACCGGGCGGTGCACCTTCATAATTCTGGCTCTCGACCTGCCTGTAAGCTCGAATGCTCGGCATGCGCACGGCAGCAACGGGTCCAAGCACATTGTGCTTTGCGCAGACCTGTCCCCGCGATGAACAGCGCGATGATCTTCGGGCTTTGACAGCGATGCGTCCATGGCGGGAAACCCCAGATCGCCTGTCGTGCCGTGGTCGGGCAGCTCCAGCGAATAAACGCTCCATCGAATAAAAAACTTCGCATATCCCGCTCAAACGCAGAATTTCGACCACCCGAGGCCTACATTCGGAGAATGTGGCTCTTGGAGCAATCAATGTCGCCACCATTGATCCGGCGGGTGCTCGGATCATTCGCAAGGATTGATTTCGCACGCCATGTACGGTCCCATGAAGACGCCGCGGTCACTGGACCTGATGGTGAGCTGCCAGCAGACCTCGCCGTGCTTGCTTACGCCAAGCCAAGTCCGGCAGCTCTCAGCCAAACAGAGGATCGTGACTTGCCCCACTAAGGCAGTCCTGCCCCAACACAGAAGGTGGATTTATCGTGAACGGCTTTGAGCGTCCTGACCTGAATGGAGCGCCGCCGGATTGGTGCGACTGCAGGAAAGCTTCTGTGGTGCATAGCGATTAAGTGCTTGCGGGTGTAGCCTTTCTGCAGGCAAGTCCACCAATCGACGCGGGGGCTGAGTCGAGCCGCACTCAGGGTATTTTGTTGGTGCGTGCTGGCGTTGATGACCTCGGCCAAGTGGGGGCGCTTTCTCCATTTAGATTGAAGCAGCGCGGTCGCGAAATTTGCAAATGTTCGCGGTTCCAAGCGGTTGCACTTGCGGAGCACACGATGATGTTCGTGCTTGCGCTCGCATATCGATCAGCCGTGCCTACACAATCGTACGATGGAGTAATTGGATTTGGACATCGGGAGTCGCATTCCTAAACACTCAACGGCATTCGACATGCACGTTCTCGGGGGCACCACGATAAAGAGAAGCCGGTGGAAGGCTCTCCGCTCGGCTTGAGATCCGATACAAAGTCGCCTCATTTTGCAGAATTGCTGCAATCTGAACGGGTTTTTGGCGTCGTCAGGCGCCGCTCTCTGCTAACCTGACAAACAGCATGGCGTGCAATGCGGGAGGAGGAGCTTGCCGAGTTCGTTGACCAGCCACCATCCGGATGGGGCAGCACGACCCGCGCATGTCGATTTAGGAGAAAGATATGGCTGACACGAAACACGGCGCCCGTGATAGACGGGGGTACTGGACACCTAACAGACGGCCGAAGCGCGCGCCGGTCTTCGTCTGGCCGGCCCAGCCGAAGAAATTCCTAACCTGGCTGTTCGGCTATCCGGGGTTTCTGTGGCCCTGGAATTCACTCTATTTTGCAATCTCGCTCGTTGCGTGGATCTATCTGACGCCTTCGCTGAATACGATGCGGGAGTTCAGCGCCGGTTGGATCTCACTCATCCTCCTCCGCAATGTGGCGCTGGCACTTCTGGTCTATGGCGGCTTCCATACCGTGCTCTACATCCAGCGACGTCAGCAGACCGACTTCAAATACAATGCTAAATGGCCCGACACGGACAATCCGGCGTTCATGTTTGGAAACCAGACCGCCGAGAACGTGTTCTGGACGATGTGCAGCGGCGTACCTGTGTGGACGGCCTACGAGGTGTTCACCTGGTGGATGTTCGCCAATGGTTACATCCCTTATGTCGATCTTGGACAGCATCCGGCCTATTTCATCGCGCTTTTACTGCTCGGGAAGATGTGGGCGACCTTGCACTTCTATTTGATCCACCGCCTAATCCACGTCGGACCGCTCTACCACATCATCCACAAGGTGCATCATAACAACGTTAATCCGGGTCCCTGGTCTGGCTTGTCGATGCACACTTTTGAGCACATCATCTACTTCTCTAGCGTGCTGATCTGTTTCGTCGTGCCCTCGCACCCGCTGCACGCAATGTTCCAACTTATGGGTAAGGCGCTGAGCCCAGCGCGGGGTCATCTCGGCTTCCATCACATCGTGACGGGCGACGGGAAGTTCATCGACACCGATGAATACATGCATTACCTGCATCACAAGTACTTTGAGGTGAACTATGGTGACCAGATGATCCCGTTTGATGAGTGGTTCGGCACGGCACATGACGGTTCGCCGGAGGCCGACGTGGCGATGTATGAGCGGATCAAGGCAAAGAAGTACGCGCGCGGCGGGTCGCATTGATGGTGAAAATGCTGGTGGTTATGCCCGTCGGTAGCGCCAAGTCCAGCATCAGATATACCGAGCTGTCGAGGTCGACGCTATCGAAGGCCGGAATTAAAAGAGGCTAAATTGATTGCCGCAGAAGAATGGGTGGCGGCCTGCGCCGCCGATGCATTGGGGCCCGAAGAGGCGCTTCGCTTCGACCACGGAGGACGCACGTTTGTGATTGTTCGCTCACCGGAGGGCCACTACTTCGCGATTGACGGCCACTGCTCTCACGAGAAGGTTCATCTCGCGGAAGGCATTGTCGATGGCCAAATCATTGAATGCCCTAAGCACTTCGGAACCTTCGACTACCGAACTGGCGAGGCTCGCGCTCTGCCCGCATGCATCGACCTGCGCAGCTATGAGGTCAAGCTAGAGGGCGACACCGTCTTGATCAAGATCTGAGCGGGGCCAGCGCAGGGAGACAGGATCGTGTCGAAGCAGAGTCTGATTGTGCTGCAGTCACTCTGGGCAATGGAGCGGCGCCATCCCGACGGAGTTGAGCACTCGATCGAGCTTAACCTGACGAGGATTATGGAAGCCGGGTTCGATGGCGTTAGCACGTCATGCACGGATCCCGCGCATGTTGCCCTGATCGCGCGTGCCCTCGCTGGTAGTGGGCTCGCGGTCGAGGGTATGTGCTTCCCACAGACGGTTGATGACCTGAAAGCCGCCATTGATCTCGGCCAGCAACTCGGCGCCTTGTATCTCAACGTGCAGCCCGACGTCCGCCCGCGCCGCGTCGAGGACTGCGTCCCGCTGCTGGAAGGCTGGATCAGGGTGGCACGAGAGGCGGGGTTGCCGATCTATTTCGAGACGCATCGGAACAGGATGACGACGGACCTCCTGTTTACACTCGATCTCCTCGACGCGGTTCCTGAGATGCGCATCCTGGCGGACCTCTCGCACGTATTGCTCGGCCGTGAATTCTGGTACCCGATCTCGGACGAGGACGAAGCCCTGGTGCGGCAGGTGCTCGGTCGGACATGGGCGTTTCACGGCCGCGTCGCATCCCGTGAGCAGATACAGGTTGAGATCACGTTCCCACAGCATAAGGTTTGGCTCGACCTATTCCTGCGATGGTGGGAATACGGCTTCAGAAGCTGGCGAAAGCGTGCGGGTGCAGATGCGCTTCTCTCTTTCACATGCGAACTTGGCCCACGGCCGTATGCGATTACTGATCGCGAGGGTAACGACACCACCGACCGCTGGGAGGAAGCTCTGTTGATCAAGTCTCTAGTGCGCGACGTGTTTGAGCGTACGGCTGTTGATACGCAACCGTTTTTCGATCAAGGTTCGGTCGCTTGAGTAACGAACCCGCAATAGTGATCGTCGGAGCGGGCGAGGCCGGCACGGCAGCCGCGATCGGCCTGCGCGAGGGCGGCTGGCGGGGCCTTGTTGTCCTGATCGGCAACGAAACTGTGCTGCCATATGAGCGGCCGCCCCTGTCCAAAGCGGTCCTGATCGAGGAGGCGGACCCCGGACCAAAGCTGCTCGTCTCGCCCGAGCGCTTAGCGGAGTTAAGAATCGACTATCTCCAAGGGCGCAACGTTGCCTCGATAGAACGCGCGGCACACATGGTCACACTCTCGGACGGGGCGCGGCTGGCTTACGAGCGACTGTTGCTTGCCACCGGGGGCCGCCCTCGAAAATTGAGCATCCCGGCGGCCTCAGGAAGCAGAATAGCGACGCTGCGCACGTATGCGGACGCATTGGCTATTCGCCGCATCATTGGCGGAGGATGCGAGTTGGTCATTATCGGCGGCGGCTTCATCGGGCTGGAGGTTGCCGCAAGCGCGGTGTCGAGAGGCGCTTCGGTAACCGTGGTCGAGGCCGGACCGCGGCTGCTGATGCGGGCAGTCCCAGCGCCGATGGCCGAACTTATCAAGGCCAAGCACGCGCGTTCGGGCGTGCGCATCGAGACCGGCGCCATGGTCGAGCGTATCGACGTTAACGAAGGACGCTCCAAGGTCGTGCTCGCGGGCGGCCGCACTCATCTCGCCGATTTGGTGGTCGTTGGGGTGGGGGTCGTGCCGAACGTCGAACTCGGGCAGGCGGCGGGGCTCGCCGTCGACAACGGCATCATGCTAGACGAGACGCTGGCTACCTCGGATCCGCACGTCTTCGCGGCAGGCGACTGCTGTTCGTTTCCGCATCGCCTCTACGGCAAGCGGATCAGGCTGGAGGCATGGCGCAACGCGCAGCAACAGGGTGCGGCGGCCGCAGCCAACATATTGGGCGCGAACCGCCCCTACGAGACCGTGCCGTGGTTCTGGTCGGATCAATACGACGAGACGCTCCAAATCGCCGGTCTCTGTCGTGAAGAAGACGTCCCGGTAGCGAGAAACCTCGGCGGGAAGGGCCAGCTCTTCTTCTACCTGGCCAGTGACGGACGCCTGGTCGCCGCATGCGGCTTCGGCAGCCTGGGCGCCATCGCGAAGGAAATACGCTTCGCCGAGATGATGATCGGCAGGCGGCTTGCTCCAAAGGCTGAGGCGCTCGCAGACCCGGCGGTTAATATGAAATCTCTACTGGTTTAGGATCAAGTTCCGCGTTGCGGCGAGTTTTGTATTCGGCCGCGTTGAGGGCGAGGCCGCGCGGCACCGACCACAGCCGCGCATTCAGGCACGTCCTCCCTCCAGCGCGACGACTGGATCACGCCATGACAAGTCTTAAGGTGGGGCTTCCTGCAAGCCCTGCTGCGATTCTGATTGCCGTCCGAGCTGCATACGCAGTCATCCGGGTCAGTTTCCTGGAAAGGGAATCATTGCCGCAACTCTCATTTGCCGATGATCGTGCCCGGCGTGATTCTCGCGATCCCGCTCTAGGCTCTCTATGGCTGCTTGGTTTGATCGGAGCTGCAACAGGGCTTGCTCTGGCTCACATCATTCTCGCACTATGACAGTTTCGGCGGGCGTGAAAGGCACACATGAAACGCCCTGACCGAGGGCGCGGGTTCTGTACGCGCCTTCTGGAAGGTCACGCTGCCTGTCCTGGCGTCCTTGCAATCATTTCGGCTGCCTTACTCGCGTTCCCCACTTCATTCGACGACGTGGTTCGGCGCTCTTTCTTTCGGGCACAAGCGCGATCGCGCGGCAGGCCTACACCGTTGCATATTATCACACGTATGCGGTGGACAGGACCGAAGAGCTGGCCGCCCTAGGGGATCTTCTCGTGCGAATGGCGCCCGGTAAGCCTTTCTTTGAGCCTTCCGATCAGACGCCAACGGAGCTATCGTCAACTTTTGGTGATGGCGGGGCCGGTCAGGCGACGGCTGTTATGGGCTGACGGTCGGTCGGCTCGGCGATGACCTCGATCCCGCCAATGTCACATCAAGAATGAGTTTTGGCAACTGGTTGTGGCCATCGAGAAGGCGCCAGCTTTTCTGTGCGCCCTCGAGCAGTTTGAAGATCATGACGAGCGCGGCCCCGTTCGACAGACATCCCTGCGATCGGATGGTGCGGTGGCGCTCGTTGGCGAAGGTGCTTTTGATGGGCTTGGTAACCGGTATGAGAGTTCTCGGTGTCAACGTTTCGCTGCGGTGTTCTACATCGTGGCGTATGGTGCGACCATCGGGACAGAGGCACCGGGAGCACGATGTGCGGGCAGGCCGATGCACACGATGAGCCGAGAGCTCGAGTTAGTAGCTGGGCGCCTCTGCGACTCGCCCGGTTGCGCCGAGAGCGCGAATCCGTAGTTGTCGTGTCGCCCGCAGCTCCCGTCATGTGTCTGGCAGGACGTGCGAATGCGACAGGTAATTGGCATTGATGTCCACCGAACCTTCGGGAAGTGGTACTTTGGGAGAACGGCAGGCTCCGACATGCGGGCCGCATTGATATGACGCGGACTGCGCTGGAGGGATTTGGCAAGACCTGCTGGCCAGTGATGAGCTGGTGATCGAGGCGACTGGCAACAGCATGGCGGTCTCGCGAGTGCTGGCGCCATTCGTGGCGCGGGTGATTTTCGCCAATCCGTTGCAGAAGGTGATCGCCCAGGCTCACGTCAAGACCGACAAGATCGATGCCGGCACGTTCGCCAGTCTGCAGGCGGCGGGATACCTGCCGGGGATCTGGACGCCTGACGCGGAGACCGAGCGCAAGCGCAGAATAGTGGCGCGGCCCTACCAGATCGTGCGGCATCGCGCGCGGCTGAAGAACGAGGTGCATTCCTGTACGCACACCTGATCCCGAAGTGCCCACATGCCGATCTTTTCAACGCTCGCGGCTGGGCGTGGTTGGCCGCTCAACAGCTGCCGGACGATGAGAGAGCGGCCATCGCTCGGCACGTCCGCAGCTTGACCGGCTGGCGAAAGACCTGGCCATGCTCGACCGCGAGATCGCGCAGGACGCAATCGAGGATTCCGCGGTCAACACTGATGACGATCGCCGGCGTGAATCTGGCGGTCGCGGCCGGGATCGTGGCGGCGATCGGCGGCATCAGCCGGTTTAACGGCCCGCAGAAGCTGGTGAGCTATTTCGGGCTGAACCCGCGGTTGCGGCAGTCGGAACTAGGAGCGGCCCATCACGGTCGCATCAGCAAGATCGGCCGCAGTCACGCGCGCGCCATGCTGGTCGAGGCGGCCTGGGCAGCGGCAAAGGCGGCCGGTCCAATGCGTGCTTCTTTCGTGCGAATCCACGCCCGGCGTGGCCATCAGATCGCCGCGGTAGCCGTGGCTCGCAAGCTCACTGTGCTTTGCTGGCATTTGTTGACGAAGGGCGAGGATTATCTGTGCGCACGCCCAGCGCTGGTCGTCAACAAGACGCGCGCGATGCAACTTCAAGCCGGACATCCGCAACAGAAGGGCAGCTGGCGTGGACCAGCCTATGCCTACAACATCAAGGTGCTGCGCGACCGCGAGATGTTGATTGCCGCCCAGGCGGAGCAAAGCTACGAACGATTCGTGGCGCAGTGGAAACCGCGGCGGCCAAAAACCGGCGCGCGGGCGCCTCAGCTCGGCAGGACAAAATAGGCAGTCCGGTGACGCTTGCGGCGGACGCGTCACACTTCGCCACGAGGTCGCCCGCGCCCGACAACCATAATCGCCGCTGATGGCAAATTCCAGCCATACCAGGAGTGCAGTCCCGTTCCACGGCAGCGTACTGCCGTGCTCGGGCCGGTCAAAGCCAAGCCTTGCGGTGGGCGGCAAATGCGACCAGCTTTTGACCCCCCTGCGCGCGCCGGCTGCGAGATCGATGGCCGGGACGGAAGAATGGCCCGCAGGGCGGCCGAACAAAAGAATGGACTGGCAGCGATCTCCGCAATCGTCATCTCGGTCACTAAAGAAATCGCTAATCCGTCTCATCAGTCGCTCGCAAGTGTTTTCTAGTGCTCGGCCGGGAAGTCGTAGAAAGCGAGCAGCGTGTCTCGATCCTTGCTCAGGCAGTCGGCCGCTTTCTCGTATCTCAGCGCGTAGCTCTCGATGAAGGGCGTCGAACGTCAGCTCGGTGGCGACCTTCGTTTCAGCCATCCAGATCTCCCGCAACGCGTGGCCTTCGGCTGCTGCCTCATCGGCGGCCTTCCAGAACCCGAGCACGCCATCGGCGATGGCGAGCCGCGGCGGCACGTCGAGCCCGCGTCGCTTTAGGTCCAGCAGCAGATCGCGCCAGTCCTGCGCGCTCTCGCGGGCGCCATCGATAAAACCGACCAGTTCCTTGCGGCCTTCCGGTGTCGCGCCGATCAGCACCAGGATGCACTGCCTTTCGTCTTCGAGGCGTGCTTGGAGATGGATGCCATTGGCCCAGAGGTAGACGTAGCGCTTCGCCGACAGATCGCGCCTCTGCCACGCGGTGTGTTCGTCAAGCCAACCGTCCTTCAGACGGCCGATGGCTGATGCCGACAATCCTTGCCGAGCAGCGCCGCCAGAGCCTCGGAGACCGAGGTTGAGGACTTGCTCATGTGGCGGACACGTTGCCCACGGGGCGAACGTCGTAGCTTGGGGCCGTTCGGACACACCTTTTACTTCTAATTCGTATTGTATGCCGATGTGTCTCGGAAGCATTTGATAATATGTTCCCAAAATTGCGTCGCCGCATGACGGAGCGAGAGGTTTGCCGCATCTTCGAGCTTGAATGCTTCACTCGCGGTGTCGACAAGATGCCCAGGATAACGGCAGTCTCCGGGCGCGGGGGCTATACGCGTCCTTACGGCGTCCCGGCAGATAAGGTTCTCTCTGAGGGAGATCTGCTGTTTATCGATGCCGGCTGTTTGTTCAATCTTTATTGGAGCGACTTCAATCGGCACTTTGCCTTCGGTGCACCCGGTCCGCATACCCAAGATGCTTATCAAGTCGTTTGGAACGGGATGGAGGCGGGAATTGCCGCAGTGAAACCAGGCAGGCCGATTTGCGATATTAGGACAGCGATGTCAGATGTACTAAACAGCCCAGAGAATCGAGGCAAAGCGAGCACAATCGGACGAATGGGTCACTCGATGGGTCTGTGGATGCCAGAGCTGCCATCGGTCCATCCCAAAGATAGGACCATTCTTAAACGCATGATCGTCAACATTGAACCAAGCACCACTTATCCATCATATTTCGATGGCTCGCCGAAGTTGATGGTCCACGAAGATGTTGTTGTCGTGATCGAAGATGGGGCGCAATTGCTTAAGTCTGTGCTTCTCGAACGATACCGGTCGTCGTTTGAGAGGGCGCTAGCGCCTGAATACGATATCCTCAAGCGGTAGGATGGATACGTGCTGGGCACTTGCGCAAGCCACGTCGTCTCTCATTTCTCTCCGGGCACGACAGGAATGGTGCGCACCCCGCACCATTCCCGTTGATTCTCGTGCCACTGTGAAAAGCGGTCACGATGGTGCCTGGGTCTACAGCGCGGCGGGCGCCCGCACGAACAGCTGTATCGGTAAGGTCATTCGGCAGCGCGGCTTCGTTCACTTCTGTATGTCGATATCGTTCTGCGATACAGTGCTAGGCACGAGGATTGATGGAGCTCGCCTCAAGCATCTCGGCCTAGCCGATCCGTATGCCATTGCATCTGCCATTCGGCAGGTGAGGCTATCGGACCGAACTCAGCCAAACCGAGCGCGCGAACCGAGTGGGGGGGCTCGGCACCGACGTCGCCCAGTTTGGCGGATCAAGGAATCCGGGCTCGGTCGCGAGGGCGCACTCTACGGGTATCATCGAAATCAAGTCCATGCTTATGGAGCAATTCCTATTTAGCGATAGACCTCCGCCGCTGACCCGAGTGGTCCTAACTGCGTGATGGTCTTTGGCACACAACCGCTGAGCGCCTCAATGTGAGATCGTCATACCGCAATTCGTCCTTAATCAGATGTTCGAGTTTGGTAGAGGGGTGGACATCATCTTGAACTCTTTGTCCATTACGCGTGTCAGGTTGATGGCCTCGATGTCGCGAAGCTGACAAAGTGTCGCGGCCGGCCAGCCAGCGGGCATGCTGGGACGCATGTGGGTTTCACTGCCTAAGCAAGCGCGCACAGCATTCCACACGTGGCACGCCGATTGCTGAGATGACGAGCAGGGCAGAACCAGTCGTGGCGGCTCGCGCCCAAGGCCGCAGCTTACAATGGAGGTGAACTTATGTTTTACGACATTGAGAACCAGTGCATACTCCGGGAGATCGACAGGCTCAATCTTCCGCGGTCTCACTCTCGGATCAAGCGTTTCGCAATGGCTAGCTATGCACACGCCGGAGAAGACGTTATTGTGGAAGGGCTCTTGGAGGCAAGACTCTGCAAAACCCAAAGATCCTGGGCCAGTGTGTTCTATGTTGAGATCGGGGCCAATCACCCCATCTCTAGCTCGAATACCTACCTTCTGTACCAAAGAGGCGCACGAGGTATTTTAGTTGAACCCAATCCTGAATTGGGAGAACTGATCCGAACTGCGCGTCCGAACGACGTTCTCGTGCCGTCTGCTGTCTTGCCTGCTCCACAGGTGTCTGCCAAGTTCTTCATAGGAAACGCTCATGAGCTTTCGTCTCTAGATGAAGCACATATTAGAAGTTTCGACGACCTCGACGGCATAGGAGGTATCCGAAAACATATCGAGGTGAGCGCTCTCAGCATCAATGAGCTATTGATCCCCTATGCCAACAAGGTCGATTACTTGTCGATCGATTGCGAAGGACTGGATCACGATCTCATTAAGGCTATTGACTACGAGCGCATCAGACCTGCTATCGTCCAGTGCGAGCCAAGTGAGCATTTTCTAAAGGGCAACAGGGCTAGGATCATCAATTTGATGGAATGCAGATCATACCGGCTTACTGCAATCACTCA
Organism: Bradyrhizobium sp. WSM2793; assembly: GCF_000379585.1. Lineage (NCBI taxonomy): Bacteria > Pseudomonadati > Pseudomonadota > Alphaproteobacteria > Hyphomicrobiales > Nitrobacteraceae > Bradyrhizobium > Bradyrhizobium sp. WSM2793. The sequence goes on from NZ_KB902798.1 coordinate 84,961, forward strand.
CCACAACGTCATCTTCGAGCGATTGACGTAATGCAACCGCCCAAATCAACAAGATGAACATATATCAAGCACGGCCATTGGGGGCGGCCCTCAGAGATATATTCCGGGGGCAATTGGGGATGGCAGCCGAGCGGGGGCGTCCACTGCTGCAAGTCTCCCCTTTGCATTTGATCCTGAACGATTGTGTGTTGTCAGGCGAATGCCAGTAGCCTTCTGAGCAGCGCATCCTAAACGACCATACATCTGGCGCTTCCCTGAGGCGGTTGATCTGCCCCTCGACGGCGCTGGTGCTCCAGAGTTGGGTAGTGTCTGCCCGAAAAGCCGCCACGGCAGATGCTTTCCGCAAATCGAGCCAGACACTGCTCGAAGTATCCTCGTCGATTTCTCAACTCTGCAAGACTCGCGTAGTCGGCAAGCGGCAAAGAGACCCCATCTGGCGGAGTGGATGAGCGATCAGTTATCGGCTGCGGAGTCTGTGAGCCGATGTGAGCGTCTATGTCGGCGCCTAGTTCTGAAACTAGAACCTTCCATATGATCGAAGCGGTAGCCGAGCGTCTTGAGGTATGCATCCGGCGTAGACCGTAAGCGTGGCTCTGCGGCCCTTTTGATTGGGCTTGACGTCTATTTTGATCGCAGCTTGTGCCTGCGTGGCTTCCACTTTTCGGACAATGCGTTGACGGCGGCCTCGAGCGCAGTCCGATCGATGACGTTGGGATCGAACTGTTCTGGCCCCCAGAGGCGCATATTTTCATGTTCCGGATGGGTAGGGTCGCCGATGGCATCGAGGTAGTCGGCATACCCGGGCGCACCTCCAACATCCTCTGGAGGGCAGCGGCCGACGGCATCGAGCAAGAGTGGAAGACCGTCCGTTGGCGTGTTGTCGAACCATTTTTCGAGCTTGATCACATGGTCCCAGCTGTCGCCGAAGTCATAGAGATAATGGATCGTCTTGGCGCCGGTCTCTTGAACGATATCGCAGAGCCGCGCCTTGCGAGCATCGATGGGCTGGGGGCCAAAATCACCATCGGGATCAGGGATGCCCCAATGTTCTTCGCCAGCGAGGAACTCGAAGAGATGGCTATCCGTCCAGCCAAACGCCGCCTGAAGCGTCAGATGCAGCCGATCAAGACGCAGGGTCACCGGTACGACGAGGCATTGCCGATTCCGAGATGATGGTGCGCAGCGTACCGAGTTGATGGCGCGCAGGGTTCCGAAATGATCGCGCGCAGCATTCCGAGCATTGTCCGCGCAGCATTCCGATTTGATTGCGCGCACTTTCGGATGGTGTGAGGCCCGATCGTTGGGCCATTTCTCCGGCTGGAAGCAGCTGGGAGGATTGGATGCCGACGAGGAGGGTTATCATGCGCCAGGTGCGCGAGATTATGAGGCTGAGCCTTGAGGCTGGGCTCTCGACGCGCGTGGTTGGCGAGCGCGTCGGCATCGGGCCGACGACGGTACGTGACACACTGAAGCGGTTTGGGCGCGCGGGTCTGGTATGGCCAGTCCCGGAAGCGATAAGCGACGCCGAGCTAGAGCAACGGCTGTACGGGGTGCCCGGCGTGAAGCCGGGTCGCCGCAGGTGGCAGAGCCTGACTGGTCCGTTATTGCCCGCGAGCTAAGGCGCAAGCATGTGACC